>NZ_JBXEJO010000068.1:0-52758 GCF_056837965.1 Bradyrhizobium ferriligni | reverse complement strand
ATATCTTCGCTTTCATCGAGGGCTTCTACAATCGAACCCGACTCCATTCCGCCATCGGATATATCGCCCCGATCGAAATGGAGCTAAAAGCCGCTTAAACCCGTCCACTTTTTCGGGGGAAGATCAGCCTCCCGCTCAACGCCCGGGCCAAGCGCCTTGGCTTTGGCGCTGGGCCCCTTCATTGGAGGCGATGACGTTCCGCGGATGGGAAAACGGACCGCTCCTTAGGAACGATCCAACGTCGGGAAAATTAGGTAATGGTGGATGCGTTTCCGGCCCCCAAGTTGGCGCATCCACCTCAGTCCCGGCGCTCCTCCCCAGAGCGCTGGGACTTATTTGTTTAAATAGCCGGTTTGAGCCGCCTTTGTGGCGATCCGTCTGGAGATCGGCCTCACGGAGGGCGGCGCTTACGTTCAAGTGCACAGCGCGACCAAGCGATATAAGACTTGGCGGCGCTGGCACTCAAACTGGAAATTGCAATCCTCCAGCGCCGGACATACGCGTTGATGCGCGGAAGGTTGCTAGGGCTGTTTCTCCAACTCGGCGATTTGCTCTTCGATGTCCTTGATTATGTCGACGAGCAAAACTCTCGTGGCGCCGCCAGTGAAGCGTTTGGAAAGCCCGCGATAGCCGCGCGGTTTCCGTTCAAGCTCTTGCCTCGGCTCTCTTGCGATCCATGTCGGCGCGCGCCTTACTGCTTCGGATTGTTCGTCTCAAAAATGATTGCAGCTCTGAAGAGTGGGCCATCTTCGGTTCGCACCTCGATCAAAACATCGGTCCGATTGGGGACCATGTCCTTCACGAGCTCTCCCAAGGTGCGGATAGCTTCCGCTTCCGCGGCCTGTTGGTCGGGCCAGTCGAAGCCCTCATCATCGGGGTAGAGGCCCCGAGCATCTCTAATGTCGAAGAAATAACGCGGCATTTCACGCTTCCATTGCGGCCAGCAATGGACAGCAACAAAACGGTGAAGGAGCCGTTCCTACGTCGGGGAATGAAGCCGAGGGACGCACAGCCATTCGGTCATTGGCGCCAGCTTCTGCTTGCCGGGTTGGTTTCAAGAGCGCTTCCTTCTCGATACCTCCGGCTAGGCGGCGCCTGAGTTCGTAAATCCCGAAGCCGTGCGTCAAGCGAATCCGTGTGGATACCCCGGCGCGAAAGTACCGTGCGACCTTTTTCCCCGTTCAGTTCCATAAGGGAACGCGCGGCAAATCCGTGCGTTTCCTATCTGGATTCTTGCATGGCGCGATGGACCTCATTAGCCAGATTTCGATGATGCGTGGCCAGTCTGGCGAACAGTTCTTTCTTGGCCTTGTTGGTCGCCAGCTTGCTGATCAGCTCACACTCTTCCGCCTCGACGCGAAGCTTTTCCCAATGCGCCTTCAAATCCTTCATCGGTCCCCCGTTGAGGCCTTAACCCGGCTGCGGTGTTTAGAATCGTAAACAGCTTTGGAGAGGAAAGGCCAACGCAAAGTTGCCGTTCCTTCCCGATCCGGAGCTTGGTTCAGCCACTCATAGCCCCGATAACTCCACTGCCAGGTGGATGGAGTCCTACCCCGAACATCGACTAGCCCTTGTTTGGGGCAGGGCTAAACGCGAGCTAGACCACCCTAAATTCCGAAGCGGCCTCGGCCGATTGACTAGGCAAAGTACCTAAGATCGTGGTCGATCCTCTTGGGGAAGGGAGTCCCCGGAGGGACCTGCCAATTTAACTTACCGCATGCGCAGGCATAGACGCGCGCATTCCCATTCCGCTTCGGGTCGAAGACTCTATGATAGAATCTGATTTCCCTCCCGCAGTACGAGCACTCGGGGAAAGCCTCCTCTTTTGCCACGTCGACAGTATCGGCCATTGTCGGAAATCCTTATTCACCTAGGACACTCCGAGTCTGAGAAACTCTTTCCCGCCGAAAAAAAACGTGGGTGACGCTGATCGTCACGTCTCCGTAGGCGTTGGTGGTATGCTACGCAGAATTTAGCAATCGGCGTCGCGCTGGTTAAGAGCGAGCCGGATTGGCAGGTCGCCTGACTTCGGGATGCTTGTCGATGGTCCTTTTCGCTGCAGCGATCGCTTCCTGAGTACTTTGATAGGTCATTGTTCTAATGGTTTGGCCGCTGGCGATCGGCGTGATTTTGACCAAGAATCCGCCGCCGGGTTGCTCGATAATCACCAATCGGTGCGCTAGATATTCTAGTTCGTTCGTCACATCAGTGATCTCGTTCTAGATTTCGAACAAACGAGTAAGACCTGGAAAGTTCCAATGGAAAGGTGGGGCACTCCGGGCCACCAACTCGATCGCGGGTTCACGGCGGAGAACTTGCAATTCCACCAGAACAAAGGATGGCCTTTGATTGCTTGACCAGGGCACAACGCCGCCCGCTTAAAATGCACACGGGCGGCGTTGGCTCTAGCCCCAGGATATAAAGTGCAAAATCCTGACGAGTAGGAAACTACGGAGGTACGTAAACGTTTCTTACCTAGGAAGGGGTAGTGCCCGAGGCTCGACCGATTTCTTGGGTCGGAGCTGGCACAAGCTCGCGGAGCTCTCATCCTGCGCATGAAGGACGATCTCCCGCCAAGATCACGTTCGGCGAGCAGACCGGTGCAATGCGTATCATTGTCTATTGCAGAGACTATAGATGCTCGTGCAACGTCCAGATGGACGCATCAAGGTTGCCGGAGGAAATGCGTCTGCCCGACTCGAGCCGCGGTTCACCTGCACGGTGTGCGGAAAGCGAGGTTCGAACATTCGATCGGTAGACGTGCTGCCAAGGATGGGTACGCGCGGTTGAAGGGGACGCTGCCCAAGCTTGGCCGAAATGGCCCGTGCGGACGACGCGATATCGAGCTGGACCCGTCCGAGTCCGGTATCAGCGACCATGGTGTCTTCACGAACAGGCCGGCACGCAGGATTGGCAAGACGGGAGCATGGGATGAACACCGTCGAAAGCGACCTCGCACGCGTACGGTGTGACGACCGACGCTTGCGGTCGTGCATAGCTTCGAGCCGCTGGATCGGACCTGAATGATCCCAAGAAAAGACGCCGCCGGTATCAGAAATACATGCCCGGCGGCGTTTTCGTCCTGAACTGGGACGCTCAAATCCCCAGCCTCACTTAGACTGCATGGGTTATTCCGGGTGGCGTCGGGCTCTCGGTCTCTCGCTGCTGGTGGACGAGCCGCCGCTCGTGGATGTAGCGTCGAATCCAACCGCCCAGATCGGCGGACCGGCGAAGCTGGGCGTTACGCAAAACCTGGTCGAGATCCTGGAATTGAATACCTGTCTCTTGTTGCATTGCTTTACCCCGGAATTTTTTAGGTGAGTAAGAACGTGGGGAGGGTGGGCGCGGTTTGTTTCACGCTCGCTTCTAGGTGTCGCGAATGATGTTTCGTTCACGCCGAGGTGTTGAGGTGGTTACGACCTTGCCCAGGGTGTAATTCTGACTCTGTGTCCATTAGGGCAGCTAAGATCGCATATCGCCCAGGACGCGAAGGGGGCCGTCGCTGAAAGGATCAGCGCGAGCTACGTTTAACGCGGCTGGGCAAATCGAGGCGGTGAGCTATGGCCCGGCCAACTGAGGCGCCCATACTCCTGCAATTCTCTTAGCATGCGGCTCCGGTGTTCGAGATGCAGCCTTTGGACGTCGTGGAAGTTTCCAAGCAGCTTTCTGGCTTCTGTCGTGTTGTGGCCATGTCGATCAAGCTCGGCAATTAGACGTTCCTGCCGATTAACGCGTTGCTCGCCTTCAATGACGTGCCGCTCTGCCATCCTAAGCCTGGATAGTTGCATTATGCGGTCGATGGGACAGTTTGGCACACTATTGCGCCCAGAGATATCGCGCAGAGCGCGGTCTATGATGACTTGGGCTTGCTCATCACCGTTCTCCTCAGCTACCGATGAAGCGGCTTCAAGGTGATGTTCGATCCAACGGTGAGTAAGGCTTCGCATCGCACTGCCTAACGAGTTCGTGACAGCCCCTCCGTAACCCGGGACACCGCGGTCACACGGATCAGCAAGTTTCGAACTGAGCACGCCCTGAACGGGGCTCCACAACCCGTGTTAAGATTGTGAGTTCTCGTACCAGCTTTCCTCTTGCGGGAAAGGCTCCTGCGTCTTGCGGCCAAGGAACGTGTCAGGTGCCGGGAGGTTCAGCAGCTCGACCGACCGCGCCACGATCTCCCGAACAAGTGCGCTCTGCTTGGTTATCTGGGCTGCTTCACTATGGACGCGATAAACGTGCTGGACCGGCATGGCCTCGCTCCCTTGCTTTTGCAGGCGGGAGCGCTCGCGGTCTCTCAGCCACCGACGCCCACGGGCAGAGCCTTTGGCCGGTGATGGTGGCACAATTCACGTAAGCCACATTCGTTGCTAGGGAGGCGACATTCCAAGCAGAACGTCTGCGGTCGGGGAATTCAGGAAGGCTTGACCCTCTTGGTTTGGAGATCAAAGACCAATTTAACCTGCATGATGGGGCCGGCTTCGTCCCTAACGTCGATGGTCATGTCGTGCGGCTTTGCCGACGTCGAGTGGATCTCATCACGAGCCAAATCCGCTAGCGACTTGGCGGCCTCGGCTTGGGCGGCCTGGACGTTCTGCAGTTCCAGTCCCTCCTCGTCGAGCGCCATTGCCTCTCCGTCGTAGAGATCGAAATAAAAGCGAGGCATCAGGACCTCCTAGACCTGCATTCGATCAAAGCGGGCCCATGGGATGCGTTCCTATTCGCCGCGCCTTAATGCCTTGTCGCGTGCGGAATGGCCGCTATCACTCTACTCCTATCGTCTCGCACGACCACAGCTCGGCCTGTCGCATCTGCCATCTCGCGCGCCATCCTCAACGCGGCGTCTACGTCGGGAAGATCGAGCACCACACGGCTTCTGCCGTTTTGCTTCGCGGATGTTAGTTCGATCGAAGCATCCCGTTGGCTCGCGTCTGCGGGGGAATACTGCCGAATCGATGGTGAGATACCGGACTGTAACCCGCTTTCGTGTTCCTCGTTCGGGAACGGTTCCTGGGTCTTGCGTCCAAGGAATGTATCGGGGATGGGGGTCGCTAGCAGCTTCGCCGAGGCCGATATTCGACCGCGCATGAAAGCGATGCGAGCTTTGACGGCATCGCCGTTTTGGATGCGATGAACAATCGCCATTGACTGATCTTCCGTTCTTGGCCCAGAGCGCGCTGAGTGGTTCACGTTGGGGTCTTGACCCGGGAGCGCGTAGCCATTCGGTCATGCTTGCGCCAGCTTCAGCTTGTCGAGCAAGTTTCAGCAGCGCCTCTCTCGATACCTGGGGCTAGGGCTGCGGCCTGATCGCGCAGACTCTTGGCCCTCGATATGAGGCGGGCTTCAAGCGAATGGGTCTGCTTCACGCGACTCCGCTTCTGCATGGCGCTGGCTCTCCGGTCCAATGGGGCGGAGCGCACGCGCGATCAAACCGATTGCCAAAGGGTTATGGCGCGGCGATGAGCAATCAATTGTGAGGTTGGGGCAAGGTTCCTAAAACCGTCAATTCGGCCGAGATTGGCCGACGGACTTCTCGACCCATCGAGCAGCCAGCTTGGCGAATAGATCTTTCTTACGATCGCCACTTGCTAATTAATCGCACTCTTCCGCCCTGATCCGAAGCTTCTCCAAGTGCGCCTGCATGTCCATCATTGGACATTCTCCCGAGATGGCAGGATCATCTCATAGGGAACTCGCTGAACAATGCACGTTTTCGGGAACCCCGTCAGGGACAACCCGGAAAACACCGGAAAGACGGGGCGGCCCCATTTGCAATCCTCGTTGTTTCAGTACGGATTGTGGAGGGTTCCAATGCCGGCATGGTCCAGGGAGGACGAACAGCGGCTTTTGCGGTTGATCCAGGAAACGGGCCTCACGCAGCGTGAAATTGCGCAGAAGATTGGACGCACAGAGGCTGCGGTCGTTGCTCGGCTGATAGTCATCCGGAAACGAATCGAGGACTCGAACTAGGTCACCAGCTCTGACGCACCTAGGTAAGTGCCGGAACGGTTCTCCAGCGGCTCACTGGACGCATGTTCAGCTTCGATCATATGGATGGCGTCGAGTACGGCCTTCTCAGCTTCGCCGGCATGTCGCTCGTCGTCAGCGTGAGTTGGCCCTTGATCGGCTGAACTCCCTCACTCTCGTGGATGACACGTCAACGTGGCCTCAGCGTTGATCCGCTCGCTGGGGCCGTTTCCGGGACTGGGGACCTCGGGCATTACAGATTACCCGCGAATTGCATCCGGATGGCTGAAGACTTCGAATTCGCATCCACGCGCAACAGCAATTAACGTAATTCCGCACGCCTCGGCCGCACGGACCGCGAACGCCGTCGGAGCCGACATCGCAACGAGCATGGGACAGCTGATCGCGGCGGCCTTTTGTACAAGCTCGATCGAGACGCGACTAGTCAGGACGATCGCGCCTTCGGTGGCGGAGACGTTGGTGGCGGCGAGCGCGCCAGCGAGCTTATCCAAGGCATTGTGACGACCGACATCCTCGCGAATCGCCACCAGTTTGTGATCGGGATGGAAGAATCCGGCCGCATGCGTAGCGCGCGTCGCGCGGTTGAGCGTCTGGGCGTCTGACAATGCGACCAGGACGCTCTCGACTTGCCGAGCTCGAATAGTGATAGACCTCGTCAAGTGGGTCGCCGGACGCGTGGCGTCCGCGAGGCTTTCGATGCCACAAAGGCCGCAGCCGGTCGGACCGACCAAGCGCCGCTGGCGCCGCCTGAAACGTTCTTCGCTAGTGCCGGCGAGCCACATGCGCAGCTCAACGCCTGACGATACTGGAATGATGTCGAGGGACTTCAGGTCGGCGACATTGTCGATGATGCCTTCGGTCAGGCTGAAACCCAGCGCAAGATCCTTGAAGTCAGCGGGAGTCGCCATGACCACGGCGGCCGTGGTGCCGTTGTACACTAACGCGACGGGACACTCCTCTGCGAGAATTCGCTGCGCTTCCAAGCCACCTTGATCTCTCCGCAGCGTCTCGACGGTGGGGTCGGGTAGATGATGAAAGCTGTCGTTGGAGATCGACAATATCTGCATGAGCGCTCCTTGTCAGCACGACGCTCGCGGCGCGCCACGGTTCCTGTTGCGCGAGGAACCTCCGCTTCAACGGTCGGTTTCTGTCAGTACTTGTCGAGCGAGATCAGCCATGAAGCAAAAAGTGACAGTAAAGCCATACGCCGGGCCGGCTGGTGGTTGGGGGTCAGTGAAGGCCGTCGCAGGTATTCTGACCCAAGAGGAGGTTGCGATCCTCGGCAGCGAAATCCTGCTGAAACAGAACAAATCCGATGGATACATGTGTGTCAGCTGCTCATGGGCGAAGCCCGCAAAACCCCGTCCATTTGAGTTCTGCGAGAACGGCGCCAAGGCCACCGCTTGGGAGGTTACGAACAAGACGGTCGAGGCCGAACTCTTTGCAAAGCACACGCTCTCGGAGTTGCGCAGCTGGTCCGATCACGCACTCGAGGAGCAGGGGCGTCTGACGGCGCCGATGCGCTATGATGTGGCGCTGGATAAATATGTTCCGGTGAGCTGGTCGGAGTCGTTCCAGGCGATCGGCCGAGAGCTGAAGGGGCTCGATCCACGGTCCGTGGTGCTGTACACTTCCGGCCGCGCCTCGCTTGAGGCAAGCTACATGTATCAGCTATTTGGCCGGATGTACGGCACCAACAATTTTCCCGACAGCTCGAACATGTGCCATGAGAGCACGTCGGTGGCATTGCCCCCAGTGATCGGCGTGCCGGTCGGCACCGTACGGCTGCCGGATTTCGAGCAGACAGACTGCATCCTGTTTTTTGGTCACAATACGACGACCAATGCCCCGCGGATGCTGCATCCGTTGCAAGAAGCAGCGCAACGGGGCGTCCCGATCATCACCTTCAATCCGTTGCGGGAGCGTGGTCTGGAGCGCTTCACCAACCCGCAGGACCCGATCCAGATGGTAGCGGGCGGCACCCGGATCAGTTCGCAATACCATCAAGTGAGGTTTGGTGGTGACGCCGGAGCCATCATAGGGATCTGCAAGGCCGTGATCGAGGCGGACGACGAGGCGCGGTCAAAGGGGCATGAACGTATTGTCGACGCCGCGTTTATCGAACAGCATACAAGCGGGTTCGACGCTTTCGCGGAATTCTGCCGCGCACAGTCGTGGATTGATCTGGAGCGGACGTCCGGGTTGCATCAGGCAGCGATGTTCCAGGCGGCCAGCACCTACATGGCCGCGGACGCCGTCATCGCGAACTACGGTATGGGCGTGACCCAGCACCGGCACGGCGTCGAAACCGTGAAAATGATCGTCAATCTGCTGCTGTTGCGCGGCAATATCGGCAAGCCCGGCGCCGGGATCTCTCCGATCCGCGGCCATTCCAACGTCCAGGGCCAGCGCACCGTCGGCATTTCCGAGAAGACCAAGTTGGTCCCGCTCGACAAGCTGAAAGAGCTTTACGCATTTGAGCCGCCGCGATGGGACGGCCTGACGACGGTGGACGCCTGCAAAGCAATCCTCAAGGGAGAGGTACGCGCCTTCCTCAGCCTCGGTGGCAATTTTATCCGCTGCATTCCGGAACGATCGCTGATGGAGCCGGCCTGGACCCGGCTTCGGCTATCGGTCCAGATCGCCACCAAGCTGAACCGTACGCATCTCGTCCCTGGAGAAGTGACCTTTCTGCTGCCGTGTCTCGGTCGGATCGAGATAGACCAGCAGGCGAACGGCCCGCAAGCCGTTGCCATGGAGGATTCCACGGCCTGCATTCATGGCTCCAGAGGACAACGCAAGCCGGTAGCGGAACGGCTGTTGTCCGAACCGCGGATCATTGCCGAGATGGCGAAGGCGACGTTGCCGCCGAATCCCAAGCTCGACTGGGACGCCTGGGTCGAGAACTACGCGTTGGTCCGCGACGCGATCGAGCGGACTTATCCGGATCAATTCAAGGATTTCAACAAGCGCATGTTTGAGCCAGGTGGCTTTCCGCGGCCACTTGGCGCTCGCGAGCGGAAATGGAACACGCCGAATGGCAAAGCAAATTTCACGGTGGCGGAAGCCGCTTTCGACCCGCCGCCGGCCGGGGACGGTGTCTTCGAACTCATGACTGCCCGCGCAGATGGTCAGTTCAACACGACGATCTATAACGAGAACGACCGCTTCCGCGGAATCTACGGCAGCCGCGAGGTCGTGCTGATGAACGCCGACGATATGGCCGAATGGGGTCTTGCCCAGGGCGATCTGGTCACGCTGGAGACGGCGGCCGATGACGGTGTCGAACGTCGTCTCCGTGGACTTCAGGTCGTTCCCTATGACGTTCCCCGCGGTGGCATCGTTGGATATTATCCGGAGTGCAACGTCCTCGTTCCGCTCTGGCATTTCGCAAAGGGCAGTAAGGTCCCGGCGGCAAAGTCGGTCCCGGTGCGCATCAGCCGTGATCCGGTGCCCGAATTGACGGACACCCATGAAATCCCGATCACCACGGTCGAGTGAGGAGGCGACATGCCCAAGGAAAACGATCTCGAAGGACAGCAGGATCAGGGCGGCAAGCACGGTGGCCAGAAGGGAATGCCAAAACCGGAGCCCAAGCCGAAGGGTGATCAGCCCGATCTGGTGAAGCGGCAGGGCTCGACGCCTCCGCCGACACAGGAGTGAGGTCGGCAGGATCGCGGCTGGCTGCATCACGCCAATGTGCGCGTCATGAAATCCATCAGGCGGCCACAGCAAAACGCCAAGCCAGAACGGCCCGGCGCCGGCGAAGATCAGGAGCCGTGCGCCGCGATTCCGGAGCTCCATGAAGAACGCCGCGACGATGGCGGCGTTGAGAGCGGTAATCACAATCGCCACCGCGGAATTTGAAGAACCCGAGCGGCGGATAGGCTAGGGTGACGGTCAGCGCGAGCAGCGCAAGCAATGCAAGCCAGGAGACGACGAGCGTCAGTGGTGATCGCCAAGCGGTCATGCACCACTCCGTCCGGGCAGGTAAATCAAGGCAAACAGCACGATCGAGATCACGTCGACAATGTGCCAATAGAGTGCGGCCGAGTTCAATGCGCGCAGACGCGTGCTCGCGGCGCGCGCAGCATGATGGCGAGAGTCGCCAGGACGGCAATGCCGACGATCATGTGGATCGCATGGATCGACGTCGCGAAGAAATAGAAGATGAAGAACAGCTCTGCGCCATGCGCGTGCGGCGTTGCGAAGCTGCTTTTTTTGGCCCCCTCAATTCCCGCGATGGCTATTTTGAGCTTAGTCAACCCGCCGGGTGCTGTGCCGACGGGTTAGCCTTAATCCAGATATCAAAGCGCGCCAGCGTCAGCGCATGGCGCGACCGGGGCCACCTCCGGGCCTGCCGCCCGAAGGACGACCGGCAGCGGGTCCGCCGCCGGGCGGGCGACCGACGCCAAGTCTACCACCACCGGGGGGACGACCGACACCGGGGCGGCGCTTGACAAATTCGCGCGCTGGAACAAAAAAGGAACGGTGCCTGCACGCGGTAGCGACGATGCGGAGCCAGAAGATTAGGTCCCGGATGACGCCTCCCGTCCTGCCGACGTATTATTATCGCGATCATTTCATCGAGATGCTGCAGTTTGTCGGCAGGACTTACGGCGAAATCTTGACCGAGGAGCATCGCGCGTTCCTCGCGTGCTTCCATGGCCTATCGCAAGATGCGCAATGCCTCCTGATCCGCATGGTCAACCGGCGCGGCGCGATCTTCAATCGCGCGTTATTCAGATACGCCGAGATCTCCGACATCCAGACCGCGACCGACGCGCTCATGGACTGTGGCCACGTCCGCGCGCTGGCCAGCCAGGACTATTGGGCTTTCGTCGCGTGCCTCACGAAGGTCGCGCTTCTTGACGGGGCCCGCGCTGCCGGCTTCGGGTCCGAGGTCCGGGCGTCATGGTCGAAGCCGGTCCTCGTCGACTTCTTCGTCGCTCGGATTCCCTTTGACGTAGCGGTCGAGCATTGCGGCGGCGAGAGCTTCGTTGCGCTGGCCGATACACGGCCGATCGAGTTCCTGCTGTACTTGTATTTCGGGAAGACCGCCAAGAATCTGAAGAACTTCGCGCTTCGCGACCTCGGTGTGCTGCGGACCAATCGGGAAACTTCGTTCAGCGCACGCTTCGCCGATGCCAAAGAGGCGCGTGCGTGCTTCCACTACAGTCAGGTGCTGGACCGCATCGAAATCCGCTCCGCCGAGATATGCGATAAGGCTGCTGTAGACATCCTGGAGGGACCGGAACGGACGACCGAATATGCCGCGGATCTTGCGGGCCGTGCGGCCTGCCAGTTTGGGCAGTTCTTTGAAAGGCAGGGCGACAAGGATCTCGCAGAGCGGCTCTACCGCTTTGGTGGCTCCGCCGAGTGCCGAGAGCGCCTTGTCCGGCTCCTGCATGCGCGGGGCGATAAGCCTGCGACGGAGGATCTGCTGCGGCGGATGATCGACGATCCGGAGAGTGACGACGAGCATCTGTTCGCCGCCGACTTCTACGCCCGCAAGTTCGGGAGACGACGGACCGGGCTGTGCACCGACCTTTTGCGGACGGAACGCACGATCACGGTTGACGACACGCATCGCGGGAATCCCGAGGCGGGCGTGGCCGGAGTGCTGCGGCGTCAGGGCGGACAGGTGTTCTTTGCGGAGAACACGCTCTGGCTTTCGCTGTTTGGACTTCTTTTTTGGGACGAGCTTTTCGAGTCCGGCCAGACGACCAGCGGGTTCGACTGGATCCCGCACTGCCTGCGCGATCGCACGTTCCGCAAGCGGTTTGCCACGCAGATCGATGCTAAGCTCATGGCGCTCGGATCCGGCCGTGGGATGCCGATCGTTCTGCGCACCGTTGCCGCTAGATGGGGGTGTCTCAACGGCATCTTCTCCTGGGACCACGTCCAGATGGCGGCGCTCCGGGTCCTGATCGAGGGCACAAGCGCGTCCGGCCTTGCCGAAATCCTCCGAACGATGTGTGACGACTTTCGTGGCATGCGGGACGGGTTTCCCGACCTGATGCGCGTCCGCGACGGCAAGGTCACGTTCGTGGAGGTGAAGGCCGAAGGCGACGCCATACGGCGAAACCAGCTCGTCCGCCTTCGCCAACTCGCACATGCCGGGATCCCGACCGAAATCGGCCGCGTGGACTACCGGTTCGATCCGGAGCAGGACTATGTCGTCGTCGATATCGAAACTACCGGCGCGTGGTCATCGGGCGATCGCATCACCGAAATAGGCGCAGTGAAGGTCCAGAATCACGAAGTCGTCGACGAGTGGCATTCACTGGTGAATCCGCAGCGGTCGATTCCGGCTAGGATTGTGCAACTGACCGGCATCACGAACGAGATGGTACAAGACGCGCCCGTATTCGCCGAAATCGCAGACCGCTTCATGACGTTCATGGGCGACGGCATCTTCGTCGCCCACAACGTGAACTTTGATTATGGCTTTCTATCGTACGAATACGAACGGCTCGATCGGCGGTTCCGCTTTCCGAAGCTTTGTACTTGCGCTGGCATGCGTCGCAGATATCCCGGTCATAAGTCCTATGGTCTCGGCAAGCTCTGCGCGATCTACGGCATCGAGCTCGAGGATCACCATCGCGCGCTGTGCGACGCCCGCGCCGCTGCCAGGCTACTGAACCTGATAAATCGGAAGCGCGCCGAGGAGACCCGGCGCCGCCGGTGGAAGTGGCCGCTTAACCGCACTCAGGGCAGGTGAAAGGGGCTGGCCCTTCAGGCGGCGATTAGGCCGCGGTAGGCTTTCTCGTACTCTCTCGCCATCCGGCTCGCGGAGAAGCGCGCCTCGAACCGGGCGCGTATCGTCTTCCGATCCAGCCGACCGAGCTCGGCCACCGCTCTTGTCGCCTGGTCTACATTCTCGACGATGAAGCCCGTTACACCGTCCTCTACAACTTCCGGCACGGAGCCGGATCGGTAGGCGATCACGGGCGTTCCGCAAGCCATGGCCTCGATCATGACGAGACCAAACGGCTCGGGCCAATCAATCGGAAACAGGAGGGCCGCCGCCTCGGCCAGAAAAGGTTGCTTTTTTGCCTCATCGACTTCCCCCACCAGGTGAACCGCTCGGCCATCGATCAGCGGCTCAATGGTTTTCTTGAAGTATCGGGTCTCGCCCCGAGGAATCTTGGCCGCGATTCGCAGCGGCTTTCCAGCCGCCTGTGCGATTCGGATTGCATCTTCGGGACCTTTCTCCGCGGTGAAGCGGCCGAGAAACGCGAGATAGGATCCCTGCTCATTCGACGGGTTGAAGAGATGCGGCGGCAGCCCGTGCTGAATTGTCGCGATCCAGTTCGCCCCCGGAAGCGGCAGCCGCTGATGCTCAGAGATCGAGACGAATCCCGCGTCCGGAAATTGGCGCACAACGTCAGGAAGGCCCGGGAGGTCCAATCTGCCATGCATGGTGGTCAGGAAGGGCACGGAGAGCCGGCCAAGCAGCGGAAGCGGCAGCCAATCGATGTGAGCGTGGATCACGTCGAAGTCCTTCGCGCGTCGCGCAACGGATTCCAGGAGCATGGCACAGGCTGCACTGGGATCGACGCCCTTACGTCCCAGGCGCAGGGCGCGCGGCCATACGGGATGCAACTTGCCCTTCGTCTTGGAATCTCCGCTTGCAAACAGCGTGACGTCGTGTCCGAGCCCGACCAGCTCGTCAACCAACCACGCCACCACGCGCTCGGTGCCTCCGTAGAGCTTCGGGGGCACGCTTTCAGCGAGGGGAGCAAGTTGAGCGATGCGCATCATGGATCCGTTAGATAGGAAGCGTCGCTCCGAGGAGTAAGACGATGGCCGCTGAAGCGAGTTCAGCAATGACCAGCAGTGTCCACTCCGGTCTTGCGCTGCCGCTCACCGCGTGCCTGACGAGCTCCTCCATCAGCCTCAACATTCGTCCTTGGGAAGACGATCGAGATAAGCCAGGCCGAATCCAGTGAGTTCATCGGCTTCGCTCACGTTCGCTTCCCATCTCCCTTGAAGGTGACGCTCGAGCAGACAACGACGGCTGTCCGCAATGTCGACATCGCGATGTTTTGCCCGATAGAGGCACCAAACCGTATCCACCACGCTTCTGAGCGGGACGTCGTCGACCATGTATCGGCTCCAGCAAGAAAACTACCGTGAAGGCAACTCGCGCTCGGGCCGATGTTTCCAGTTTTTCCTAACAATCGCGCCTAGTAACTTAGTCGGACGCTCTGTGGCGCAGACCTCGAGTGCTCCCCAGGATGCCGACCGTGTGGTTAGGAGTCACGCCGACGAAGAATTCGCGCTGCTTCCTCAAGACGTGATCTCTTGTCGAGGTCGGACCGCCACACTGCTACCGCAAAGAAGGGACCGCTCCGAAGGAGCGGCCCCTGTGTAGCGGCTACCAGCCGCGGGTGCCAAAGCTGAAGCCGACGCCCGGGCCGCTGCCGTAATAACCATAGCTGCGATCATAGTAGGCGGGTCCGCCGTAGGAACCGTAGCTCCGGCGCACCACATAGCCGTCATCGCCGTAATAGCGCTGAACGTAGCGGGGACCATGGCTGCGGAAGCAGCGACCGTACTCGTTGCAGACGAGCCGGACCTGGCGAATGCCGGAGAGTTCGGGCGAGCTGACGGCGGAGGGGCTGAGGGGAGCTGCGGTCGCAGCCGATCCCAAAAGGGCGGCGCCGAGGACGCCCAGGGCGATGATCTTCATGATTGTCTCCTCTTCTGATGAGATCAGTCGATCTCTTCGATGATGCGGCGTTCGTGCGGTTCGACGATGTAGGTACGGCTGTCGCGATTGATGTACCGATATTCTCGCAAGGTCGGCGCGTCTCGATAGACCTCGTCGGGGAATGCTTCGATCTCAACGTCGTCTGGCACGCGCTCGCCGGTTCGGATTTCGGTGCGAACCGTGCTGCCGGTGGTGCGCCGCTCGCGCTCGACTGGGCGCGCCTTGGCGTTCTTTCGGATCACTTCGCGATCGCGATCGCTAAAGGTCGTCTTGCGCTGCTCGGAGTGCGCCGGTGCCGCCGCCGTTGAGCGGCCCGAATACGGCATGACCGCAACGATCTTGTAGCTGGAAGGCTCCACGATCACGATCTCGTCTTTCACGAGGACGAAGTTGTAGCCGCGATACTGCGGAACGATTTCGGCGACCTCGGCTGGTAGCGGCTGCAGGCGCACGTCCCGAGGCACGGCCGTGCCGACCGATAGCGAGAAGTTCACGTTCGTCAGCGGCTGGACGTTGAGATGCGAGATCGACGTGCTGATGCGGGTACGCTGCTGGTCGTTGATGTTGACGGCAGCGTTCACGTTGGTATTCGACGAACGGTCGGCCGATTCCCGCTGGCTGTTCGGCTGCTGGGCCGTGTTAGTCGAGCTGCTACCGGTCGGCGACTGGGCCTGATTGCTGTTGTTCGACGCCGGCGGATTTGCGCTCTGAGCCTGACCGGTCGAAGGCGAGTTGGTCTGCGCCTGGTTTGACGGCGGGTTGGCCTGGTTCGACGGCTGGCTGGTCTGCGCCTGGCTTGGCGAGTTGCCCGAGGCCGGTGTCTGCGCAGTGTTGGCGCCGGTCTGGGATGATTGACCAGTCGCACTCTGGGCTGCGGAAGGGGACGACTGAGTTTGAGCAGAATTGGTTGAAGTGGCGTTGCCCTGAGCGTGTCCCGAAGACGTCGCAGCGGAGGACGACGGCATCGTGCTCGAGGGGGGCGTCGCCGTCGATCTGGAATCCTGCTGACGCTGCGCGACTGGCGGATTTGAGTTCGAAGTGCCTGGAGAGGTTTGCGCGAAAGCCGATGTCGCGATCACGGCCGCCGCAGTAGTGGCCAATAGTAAATGCCTGTTCATCCGAAAACTCCCTGAATGTGGTGGCCAACAACAATGCTTGACGCGGCTAGTTCCAACTCGGGATATTTTGGCAATAGCTGCAGCTTGCTCGAAAAATTAACGATGGGGCGCGTGCAGACTTCGACTTCAAGCCTGCCAGAACTACGCATCGGGAAAAAGTGGAACTTCCCTCGAAATCCGCCGTTGGGACGCACTATGAGCATCCACTGAAGGAGGACATTATGAAGAAGTTGATCGTATGCGGCGCTCTTGCCGCCTTTGCTCTCGGCACCCAGGCCGCCAGCGCCGCCGAGTTTTACATTGTGCGCGACGCATCGACAAAGAAGTGCACCGTTGTCGACACCAAGCCGACGACCACCACAACGACGGTCGTGGGCGACGGCGTCTACAAGACCAAGACCGAAGCCGAGTCTGCCGTGAAGACCACCAAGGTCTGTACCGAGCAGTAGGTTGCTCTGAGACGGCCTGGAGCGGCTAACTATGTCGTCAGATGCATTGAGCTGCTAAGCTGTGTAAGCGAAAGGCCCGCTTTAGCGGGCCTTTTTGCGAGAAGGCTGGCCTAAGGCGCGCGGTGGCCTTGGCGGCGTTGTAGGGGCTCATCGCCCAACCGCCACCCGTACCGGAGACCGAAGCAGTATTCACGATTGAACTATTGATTTCGAGAGATGGATGAAGCCGCCCGGCAGCCGAAGATATTCAGTCGGCATCCGTCGCCTTGACCCGCGCCATTGATCGTCCGAGATGCCGGCCGGATCGGCGACTTCGTGAACGGTGCTTTGCCGCCTTCGCAGCGTAATCGCGCGAAATCATGCGCAACCGAGAGCGGGCTTGGACGATGCTGGCCAAAAGAAATTGGCAACTCAGTAGGAACGAGTCCTGTCCAGGAAAATTACGCAATCGACGACGGCGCAACCCTGCCCCCAAGCAGGCCTTCGCCATTAGTCCCAGCGCCCCTTACTCCGGGCGCTGGGACCTATCCTTTCCAATCCCCCACCGCCGCATTCACGCGACCGATACGCTCTTGTACTCTGGCCGGACCGATCTTTCGCGTTGGGCCTGTCCAATACTCAAGTCGGCCCGTCTTGGTAGAGGATCAGAGCGTTGACTTGGGTAGGGCACGACAGTACCGCCGCACTTGCGGGCGCCGGCTCGGTGTCGCATAAGGTGGAGAACCCTTCGTCGGGCAGGCGCAGGCGCGCTCGAGCCGACCGGTCATCCTCCCAAAGTAACCCATGTTAGTTCGCAAGCTAGACTTGACCCGCAGGTTGAGCCTTGTCTTCCATTGCCATCGGTTCCGGCGCCGGATAAAGCGTGAAAATCAAGCCTCTCGGAGCACATGCAATGGCTGCAAATATCGGCACCCTCGCTGAATTAGTCGACAATAACGAGCAGACCATCCTGCCCGAATGGATTGATTTGCAGAAGAGATCCGGCACCCTGCAGACCGGTCGGATCACCGAGGGAGAGCTTCTGTCTCAGTCACGGGACTTCCTGCATCTGTTACGAGACGGCCTCGCCAAGGGCGGAAACGATGCAGCCAATCCGGCCTACGGACCGGCCAAGCAACTTCTCGGCGATCTCTCTCGCTCTCGCGCGCTCCAAGGCTTTTCGCCAAGCGAGACCGCAACTTTTGTTTTCTCGCTAAAGCAGCCGCTGTTCAATGCGCTCAATCGCGTTACGACACTGTCGCCGGCTCAGGCGGCGGAATTGACGTGGTCAACAACGATATTGCTCGACGAACTCGGAATCTACACGCTCGAGGTCTTCCAAAAGAGCCGAGAGGAGGTCATCGTTCGGCAACAGCGCGAAATCGCCGAGCTATCGACGCCGGTCGTGAAACTATGGGATGGCATTCTCGCGTTGCCCTTGATCGGCACATTGGATAGCCAGCGAACCCAAGTCGTGATGGAGAATTTGCTTCAAACCATTGTCGATACCGAAGCTGAAATTGCGATCATCGACATCACCGGTGTACCAACGGTTGATACGTTGACTGCGCAACACCTCCTCAAGACGGTCGCTGCGGCCCGATTGATGGGCGCTGATTGCATCATCAGCGGTATCCGGCCGCAGATCGCTCAGACCATGGTTCATTTGGGCGTCGAACTGAATGTCATTTCTAAAGCGAGCTTGGCGGACGCACTTGCTGTCGCGCTCGAGCGGACCGGCCGAGCTGTGACTAAGCTTAGGAAAGCGGTCGACGTTTCCGCGGCCAACGCGAAGCCAGCCCAAAAGGCTCAGTAGCGATGGATCGTATCCCAATCCTGAAATTCGGAAATGCATTGCTGGTCACCATTCAGGTTGACATGCATGACCGTCTCGCCACAGCCCTGGAAGAAGATCTGACGAGCAAGATCGTCGAATATAACGCCAAGGGCGTTCTTATCGACATTTCAGCGCTCGAAATTGTCGATAGCTTCATCGGTCGCATGCTCGACAATATCGCAGCCGTCTCGCGGATCTTAGATGCGGATACGGTGGTCGTTGGCATGCGACCGGCGGTCGCGATCACCTTGGTCGAGCTGGGGCTATCGCTGACAGGCGTTAAGACGGCGCTCAATGTCGAGCGCGGCATGGCGTTGATCAAGGCGCGGCTCAAGACGGCAGATTCCGAAGAGGATGACGTTGAGGAGTGAGCGGCTCGATATCCGGTCGTCAGATGACGTCGTGCGCGTTCGTCAATTGACTCGCACGTTGGCCCTGGAGGCTGGTCTGAGCCTTGTCGATCAGACCAAGGTCATCACAGCGGCGAGTGAGCTGGCGCGCAATACATTGGACTATGGCGGGGGCGGATTTGTGCTTGCAGAGCTGATCGAAGGAGCCGGCCGCCGCGGCGTTCGGCTGACCTTTGAGGACCAGGGTCCCGGTATCCCCGACGTCGAGGAGGCGTTGAAGGACGGCTATACGTCCGGCAAGGGCATGGGCCTTGGCCTTGGGGGTGCCCGAAGACTCTCCAGTGAATTTTTCATTCATTCTAAGCCGGGCGAGGGCACCAAAGTCGCCATTGCGCGTTGGAAGTAGCCTGATGATCGCTCTCGCCGTGCAGGACCAAAGCCAAGTATCGGAAGCACGGCAAACGGCGACAGAGATGGCGCAGCGCCAGGGGTTCGGCAATTCCGATGCGGGGCGGGTGGCGCTGGTCGCAACCGAGCTCGCAACCAATATTCTCAAGCACGGAAAAGGTGGCGAAATCCTCGTCGGCCCATACGGCGAGGGACCGGATAGCGGCATCGAACTGATTGCGCTAGACAAAGGCCCTGGAATTTCAAACGTTGCCGCCAGCATGGCGGATGGATATTCCACCGCCGGAACGGCGGGGAACGGCCTCGGCGCGGTGTCGCGTCAATCTCATTTCGTCGAAGTGGCTTCATGGCCCGGCGCAGGTACGGCGGTCTTGGCGCGCCTTAAGCCCGGGCAACCGGACGGATCGATCGATGCAAGTCGAATTGGCGCGGTGTCAGTGGCGAAGCCCGGCGAAGAGGTGTGCGGCGATTCGTGGGGCGTGTCGGTCGGGTCAGAGGAAACCACCGTCCTGGTGGCCGACGGGCTCGGCCATGGTCCGGAAGCCGCCGAGGCCGCTGTCGAGGCGGTCCGGCTATTTCACCGGTTCAACGGGCACCGAGCCCCGGTGCTGCTCGATTATATCCATGGCGGCCTCAGGGCTACCCGCGGGGCGGCAGTTTCGGTGGCCCGCTATCAGCCCGCAACGGGCAAGGTGATCTATTCGGGAGTAGGGAACGTCGCCGGAGTCATTTCCACCAATGGCGAGCTACGGCGCATGGTGTCGATGCCGGGCACGGCCGGTCACAATGTGCGTAAGATTCAGGCCTTCGACTATCCCTTCACGGCCGGCCTCGTAATCCTGCACTCCGACGGAATCGCCTCGTCATGGACAATGGACCGCTATCCAAGTCTCGCTACCAAACACCCGACGTTGATAGCTGCGGTTCTCTATCGAGACCTGACGCGGCACCGGGACGATTCAACTGTGCTGGTCGCAAAATGGTGAAAGGCATGACCGCGGACAGCAAGCTATGGCCGATCGTTACGGTCCCGATCGAAAGCGAGGCCGACGTTGTTACCGTTCGTCAGCGCGCCCATCGGCTAGCGGAGCTATTGGGCTTCGAACGTCAGGATCAAACGCGGATAGCGACTGCCGTTTCTGAGTTGGCCCGAAACGCCTTCAGTTACGCGGGCGGCGGGCGCGCCGAATTCATCCTCGACCCGGCACCCACACCCCAAGTCTTTTACGTCAGGATTTCGGACAAGGGGCCGGGCATCTCCGATGTCCAAACCATTCTCGACGGGCAGTATCGTTCAAAGAGCGGCATGGGTCTTGGCATCCTCGGTGCCCGCCGGTTGATGGATCACTTCAGGATTGACTCCAAGCTAGGCAAAGGTACCACCGTTGAGATCGGCCATGATTTGCCGCGTCGCGCTCCCCCCATCACCCGCGCAAAACTTGGGGATGCGTCCGCCACGCTGAAACGGGATAGTTCATCCGATCCGCTGGAAGCTTTGCGTCAGCAAAACCGCGAGCTGTTACAGAGTCTGGACGAAATCCGCCGCAAGGATGAGGAAAGCAAGCAGCTCGACCAGGAGCTCAGCGACACCAATCGGGGCGTTGTTGCGCTTTACGCCGAATTGGACGAGCGCGCAGAGCAGCTTCGGCATGCCAGCGAGCTCAAGACAAAATTTCTCTCGAATATGAGCCACGAATTTCGCACGCCGCTCAACTCGGTGCTGGCACTGTCCCGGCTATTGCTCGATAGGATCGATGGTGATTTGACGCCAGAGCAGGAGCGGCAAGTGGGCTACATCCGCCGTTCCGCCGAGAGCCTGCTCGAACTCGTCAACGATCTGCTCGATCTCGCCAAGGTCGAGGCCGGTAAGGTCGATATTAAACCATCGGCCTTCACGGTCGGCGAGCTGTTCGGCGGCCTGCGCGGCGCGCTGAGACCCTTGTTGACCGGCCAGGCGGTCGAATTGATCTTCGATATTCCGGACAAGGTCCCAAATCTCTTCACCGACGAGGCGAAGGTCACGCAGATACTGCGTAATCTCATTTCAAACGCTCTAAAATTTACCGAACAGGGCGAAGTTAGGGTAACCGCATCCTTCGATACCGATGCGAAGCGCGTCAATCTCTCAGTCCGAGATACTGGAATTGGCATCGCGCCAAAGGATCATGGTCGTATTTTTGAGGAGTTTTCTCAGGTCGATACGAAGATCCAGAAACGCGTCAAGGGAACTGGTCTAGGTTTGCCGCTGTCCAGGTCGCTAGCCGAATTGCTGGGAGGCGAGTTGCTCCTTGAAAGCGTGCTCGGGCAGGGGTCGGTTTTCACCCTCTCGATCCCACCCGAGCGCGGGGATCCGTTGCGGCGCCAACGCGCTGGCGACAACGCTCGCAAACGCGTCCTGCTCATAGACGATGATGAGACGTTTCGCTACGTAATGCGCCAGATCATCAGCAATGAACCCCGCTATGAGTTTATTGAAGCCTCTGACGGGGACGAAGGCCTCAAGGTCGCGCGTGAGCAGCGACCTGACGTCATCATTCTCGATCTGCAGATGCCGACCGTGGACGGATTTACCGTGCTCCAGGAGCTAGGCGCCGATAGCCGGACAAGTGTAACTCCGGTGATCGTATCGACGTCTCTTAATGTGAATGCCGAGCTGAAGGCTCGACTTCCGGCAGGCACCCGCGTGATTTCCAAGAACACCATTTCTCGCGAAAACGTTTCGCTCTTCCTTCGCGACGCAACGCAGGGGGCATCGTGACCGAGCGCGGAAACATTGTCGTTGTTAACGTCGATGACCAAGATGCGCCTCGCTACGTCAAGACGCGCGATCTTCAGGAACATGGCTTTACTGTTATTGAAGCGCGAACCGGCGCGGAAGCGCTTCGGGTGATTGAGGCCGAACGGCCGCCAATAGTTTTATTGGACGTCGAGCTTCCTGACATCACCGGCTATGACGTCTGCTCCTTCATCAAGAAGAAGTGGCCGGATGTAATGGTGTTGATGACGTCATCCACCTTTACGACATCGGTCCATCGGACGCGCGGTCTTGATTCAGGCGCGGATACCTATCTTGTGCAGCCGGCAGAACCCCTCGAACTAGCTGCTGCGGTTAATGCACTGTTACGGATACGTTCCGCCGAAGATTCAATGCGCGCTCTCAACGCGAGCTTAGAGCAACGCATTAAGGATCGCGTAACCGATCTGGAAGCAGCAAACCTTAAGCTGAGAGGCGAAATCGAAGCGCGCGAACGTGCTGAAGCTGCACTTGTGCAATCGCAGAAGATGGAGGCGATCGGTCAATTGACCGGCGGCCTAGCGCACGACTTCAACAATCTCCTCACCGCAGTCGTCGGAAATCTTGACATGATCCGCATGCGCGCAACCGATCCTCGCATCGTTCGCCAGGCGGAGCACGCGTTCAAGGCAGCGGAACGAGGATCAAAGCTTACGGCGCAATTATTGGCTTTCTCCCGGACACAGAAATTGGCGACCGCGCCGGTTGATCTGAATGCCTTGATTTCGGGCATGGGTGCGCTTGTTAATCAGACGCTGGGTGCAGAAATTACGGTCGAAACCGACCTGTTCGAAGGGTTGCCGCACGCGCTGGCTGATACAAATCAGCTTGAGCTTGCTATCCTCAATCTGTCGATCAACGCGCGCGACGCCATGCCCGGTGGTGGGACACTGACGATATCGACCAAATCAGATGCGACCAATCCGCAGCGAGTGGTCGTTTGCGTGGCTGATACGGGAACCGGCATGCCACCGGAAGTGGTTGCTCGGGCATTCGACCCATTCTTCACGACCAAGCCGCCGGGCAAGGGGACGGGGCTGGGATTATCTCAGGTATACGGTATCGTTCGGCAAATCGGCGGGGACGTTACCATCGATACAACCGTGGGCAAGGGGACGCGCATCAGCATCGCTTTACCTATCGCTCTCGCGGAAGCCCAAGGCGAGAATGCCGGTCCGAGCAATGTGCCGCGAGGCTCCGAGTCGGTTTTAATCGTGGATGACGATTCTGATGTCCGCGAGATCATGGCCGGCGTTCTGTCCGACCTTGGTTACCGCGTGAGAGACGTTGCAAGTGGGGAAGCGGCACTGCAGCTCTTGAGAGATTATCGACCGGATTTGCTCGTGCTGGATTTTGGTATGCCTGGCGCGAATGGTGCAGAGGTGGCGATACACGCCCGGCAGTTAAGTGCTGGCCTGAAAATTCTCTTCGTCAGTGGTTATTCTGATACGTCTGCAATCGAGGAGGCCGTCGGGAAAGCCATGTTGCTGTATAAGCCGTTTAGGCCGGCCGAATTTGCGGCTGCCGTACGGTCCGCACTTGATGGATCTCAACACTAAGCTGATCCCTCGCTTTCATGATGCGGTCTCGAATCAATCGGCACCGCCAGTTGCGTCAACGGTCCCTTCCTCATGTTACGAGGTGCACTATAAGGCGAGGAAGATCGGCAAGTCGGCCGCATCGGTGAAGAAGACCGTCAAGAAGGTCGGCACCGGCCGCAAGCGAGTTGAGCGTCGGCTCGGGTCGGCCATGAAGGAGTCGTTACGAACGACACCTTCGAAGGGTGCCCGGCACTCGCCCCCGAAGGCCCGGGGCACCTTCTCGATCAGCGCTCAGTGGAATTCGCCTCGAAATGACTGTGCAGCCCTAGGGTTCCACAATGATCCGGAATGCGTTTCTTTATTCGGCGGTCGCGTGGGCACGCTCCAGCGCCGCCTGGTAGATCATCTGCTCGTTGAGCTTGACCTCGTAAAGCAGGGCTCCGGTCTCGGAGACAGGGTGAATGCCAAACCCGGCGTCCGGACGGCGGGCGGCCATGTTCGCGTTCGTAGCGGCCCGTGTAGACCTCGATTTCAGACATCGGCTTGGTCCCGCTTTAGGACTCGCTGAGAGATAGATAGTGGATGGCGGTTTTACGAATCAGCGCGGCGGGCAGGATCGGTTGCGCGGCAGCGGCCCCGGCAGTCGCCTCCAGGCCCCAGAAGTGCTGGGGCCGTTATCCGGCCAACTGGGGCGGCCTGATTAAACGAAAATGCTCGTCAGCAGCGCGGCAAGCATTGTCGCGCTAAATATCGCAACGCCAAGAAAGATGCGCGCTGCCTTCGAATAGGGGTCGAAGTGAGGCTGGTTAATCATGGGCGGCCTACATTGGCGCCTGCAGAGCTGGGGGACATCAGCCACTCGGTCAGATGAGCCACCGCTTCGTCTTGCCGGCCCCCCCTGAGCAGGGCCTCTTTCTTGGCTAATGGAGGTAGCGCCTTGGCCTTCGAGCGCAGGCGCATGGCCTCGTCAGTCAGACGCTCTCCTAGTGATTGGGTTTGTTTGAAACGACGCCGCTTGCTAGTCATAACGCTGCTCCTGTTTGTGTGGGGCGGGAGCGCGGTGACGGCGTTCTCGTCACCGCTAGTTACCGAGGGCCGTGCGGTGATGAGCTGACAATGACCCCGCGGAAGGTGGGTTTCCATAACACCCGTTAACTATCTGAAACTCTGATAAGCCTGCTCGGCCGCGGAACGCACGACAGGAATAAGAGCATAGGCACAGGCGCGGGAACGGAGTTGTCACGGCAACTATAGTACCATGCATTGCAATCCAAACGCGTGGTTGCCGCTGAGGCGCCATCACGCACGCCCGACAGATTCGATCCGCGCTGACAAATGGCCTCGGTGCCGAGATCAAAAGCGATCTTAAGGCCACGCGCCCGTTGTGATGCTCGAGCCTAATCTCGGGAGAAGCGCCGCCTACCGAATAGATGCCTGCTTAGCCTGACTTTTTGCTTCGGTTCTCTAACAGCCAGCTCTGCGTGATTGCTGAGGCCTCAAACGAGCCGTAGGGTCAGTTGCCGGCGATCGCCGAGATGTCGATCGACAAAGCCCTGTAGGGCTGCCGGCACCCCGCTGGATCTCGCGCGCAATATCTTCGGAGACGTCTTCGCTCCAGCGCTCGGCGGCGTTGAAGCCGATCACCCGGATCGGGTCGGAATACTCGCCACCCATCAGGTGCTGGATCACCGTCTCGAGATCGGTGGCCTCGAGGTCGGCCTCGCGCCAGGCGCGGCCGATTTTTCCGAAGTCGTCGGCGACCAGGTAGACGGTCTGATCCGTCGACGGAACGATCGAGGGTGTCCAATTGGACCGACGCATGATGCCAGTCCACGCAACTGAGCCAATGACGAATTTAGTTGCGCGGGAGCTCTGAGTCGAATCACCGTGCAGTGTTACGGCACCACGATGATCCGGAACGCCTTTCTCTGTTCGGCGCTCGCACGGGCGCGCTCCAGCGCCGCTGGGGAGATCATCTGCTCGCTGAGCTTGCGGCGCGTTGGGAGGCCTGAATGGCAAAGAAAGCGAAGAAGCAGACCGCGCGCACTTCGCCGGCGGGCGGGATTACGAGGTGATTTATGAGGCGAAGAAGAGCGGCGAGCCGCATCGGTGAAGAAGGCCGTCAAGAAGGTCGGCACCAGCCGTAATCGAGTTGAGCGTCGGCTCGGGTCGACACCAGCGAAGAAGCGCGGCCGCCGCTAGTCGACTACCAGAGGCCCGGAATGCAAAAGGCGTCCGGGCCCCATCTCAACGACCGCCTTTCAGTAGAATCACTACCAGCGGCTGTGATGATGATGCCGCCAACCGTAGTGATGGCCCCCGGTGCCATCCATAGTGACGGCCGCGTCCCCAACCGTAATGATGTCCGCGCCCACCGTGATGGCCCCAGCCGTGCCCATGTCCCCCTCTCACCTGAATAATCTCTCCATTAGTGCCCATCGCGTTAGGCGTTGCGACGGGCATAGCCGACGTGGGCAAGATCGGAGCGAGCGCAAAGGCGCATCCGAGAAATCCGAGTATCATGAATCTTTTCATCATCGAACCTAATCCTCCTTTGGCAACGAGCTCGCATTAGCGACTATTTCTCATATTCGCGCAGTGAACAGACCGTTCATCAACCGTTCATGTCCTCAGCATCAGACGCTGCGGCCCGACGCTGAGCATTTATGGAACGCCACTGTCGACAAGCGGTTGGTTGCTGGGGCTCATTCTGGAGGACAAAAATGAAGCGCACGATCATCACACTCGCAGCGGCAAGCCTCATGACTTCAACAACTGTCGTTCTCGCGCAGGGCGTCTCCAACAAGTCGCCGGGCCACGAGATGCAGGACCGAGGATCCAAGAAGGGAAACCCCGGCGCTTCCGGATACGCTCCAGGGCAAGAAATGCAGGCGAAGGGGTCAAAGTCGGATAGACCCGGCGCGTCTGGATATGCTCCCGGTCAGACGACTGGCTCATCAAGCACCGGCATGAGCGGACACGGTTCAACGAGGTCCAAATAGGGCTTCCAGCGAGAAGCGAGCGTGGCCCGGAAAAGAGGCCGCCAACTGAGGAGGCCTCACTTTCACGCATCGTTTCAGAAGGCGATGATGCTGGTCACCAGCGCAGCGAGGACGGTCCTGCTAAAAATTGCAGCGCCGAGACAGACGCGCGCCGCCGTCGGGTAGGAATCGAATTGGGGATGATTGATCATGGCGAGCGACCTATCCACTCCCGCGAACCGGGGGTCATCAACCACTCGGTTAAATGGGCTGCCGTCTCATCTTGCCGGGCCCTCCTAAGCAAGGCCTCTTCCTGGCTGACGGGGGAGTACCTGGCCTGCGAGCGCAGGCGCATGGCCTCGTCAGCTAGGCGTTCCCGCATTGGCTTTCCTCTTGCGGGAACGGCTCATAGGTCTTGCGGCCGAGGAAGGTGTCGGGCGAGTTGTCGCTCAGAATCTCCATGGCGCACTGAATCATCCTGCGCGACTCCCTGGCGAGCTTTTCGAACCATAGTTCTGGGGCAATATCGCGCTGATCGGCCATAGCCGCGCTCCCTCGCTCAGTGCAGGCGGCAGCGCTCTCGGTCTCTCAGCCACCGACGCCTACGGGCAGAGCCTCGGCCGGTGATGCCGGCAGGATAACACTCGTAAGCTGCAACAAGACAGGCCGGAAGACACCGGACGGACGCAGCAGCCAAAATCTGCAATTCATTCCGGTATTTAAGTGCGGAGCAATTTTGGAGAGTTCCAATGCCAGCATGGTCCCAAGAGGACGAGCAGCGGTTATTGCGATTAATCCGGGAAACGAACCTCACGCAGCGTGAAATTGCGCAAAAGAATGGACGCACGGAGGCTGCGGTCGTCGCTCGGCTGATAGTTATGAGGAGGCTCATCGAGAACTCGAGCTAGGTCTATCTCACTCTGACGCGCCTAGGTCTCGCTGTAGGAACCCGCAGTTGGCCGCAGCGTTGCCGCCGCATGAACTGCCCAAAATGCTGTAAGGGAATGACGGCGCGACCCTAAAATGGTTTTACCTGTGAGCCGCGCCGCGAGTTCGTTTTCGTCTTTACAGTGACGTCTAGTTTTAGATCTTCACTATATATAATCGATCGATACCAGCCGGCCGTGAAGCAGATGCTTGAGAGCCAGTACGCGCATTGCCCGATCAGAGCACAAACGCCGACCGCTTAAATGCGCACGCCAATCCGCAGCAAAGGCCCCGGTTTGGCGCTTCTCCGGGGCCTCGCCTTGTGCGGTAGGGGCTCTCGGCTTGGAGAGAGCCGAGGGGTCGAATTGAACCTCACTTCAATGGCGGCGTCAAGGTGACGGGAAAAAGTGGCAATTTCCGAAGACGCCTGCTAAGGCTGGATCATCGGGTCACGCCCCGATTTTTGGTTGACGCATAGGAAAAACTCCCATTACCCCCGGCCGCGCGCCGGGGGCTTTTTTCCTTGCAGTTGCTAACGGGTTTGTTCACCGGAATTCGAAACTCCGTTCACCCACGGAGAACACGGGGGTAATTTCAAATTGGGACCTTACCAAAAGCACAACGCCGCCCGCTTAAAATGCATGCAGGCGGCGCCGGTCTAGCCCCAGGAAGGATCCGCAAAATCCTGGCTAGGGTATGTCTGCACGAAGACCTAAAAAGTTTAATACCCCTGAAGGGGTAAGAGGCTCGCATGGAGCTGATAGAGGACATCGTCGCAGTCGTTGGAGTGCTCAGCGCGGCTGCTGCGGTTGGGACCGGATATTGGTACGTCATGTCAGAACGGCAGCGGCGATAGGCCCAGTGGCTCTTGGTCAGGCGAACAGATCTTTGCCCGGTCGTTTTCTCTTATTCGGTCCCGCGGTTTGAATCCCGCTGATCCAACAGCCGCTTTAGGGCGCTTTCGAATAGTGCCTGCGCCCGCTCAATTGATCGAGCAACTCCCGGGCTTCCGCCTCATTGTAAGTCTTGCCGCTCGCAATGCGCTCGCGCTAGTTGGCCACAAATGCGGCGCCCATCCTCAACGTGCTTTCTGGCCAGCGCTATCTGTTCATCCAGGGTAGGCATGAGCCTGGCCTGCAAGCTGCTCAGCTCGCCTACATTATCACGCGAAAAGGTTGCTTCCAGCCGGTTAGCATTCTTACGATGTCCCGCTTTCGTGGTACTCGAGCCAGCCCTGATTCTTGGCGTACTGCAAGCCGGCCCAGTATTCGGCCGGCGTCGCCTTGTCTTGGTAGATCATCGGGTGGTTGATCTTCTCGATGTAGATCCTGCCGTCCTGGATCGGCTCAAACGCGCGGGCGGGCTCCATGAGCCTGCGGGCGGCTTTCTCGGGGACGGAGTAGGGGCGCTCGCCAACGTATTTCATCGCTCAATCTATGGAATTGGCGAGAGCCCCGGCAACTTTTGGGGGCCAGGAGGCAGTCGCCGGGGCCCTCTACGCGGCTAGTCCAACGCCAGCCGACTCGCAATGAAAGGCTGCCAGCTTTAGAGGAACATCGCAATCGCTGCGATCGCGACAGGGCAGATACCTAAAAGGATGATGCCTACGCGGACCAATATTTCGGCCATGGCACACCTCGATCGTGCGGCATTTATTGCAGACTAAGCTAGGTCGCCTCTCGCTGAAAGTCGCAGCTCGGGTGGTGGTTCGTGGCAGAGCGTCTAGGCGTGCTCTTCAATCTAGGATCCCGCCGCGTTTCAGCGGCATCGCCGGCGCACTGTGAGGGGTCGCAGGATCACTTCTGCTCCTGCATGGTCGATGCTGCGCGCACGCCCGATGGCGTCTCGCCGAAGCGCCGGCGGAACGTGCGATTGAAATAAGAAACATCACCAAAGCCGACTGCAAACGCAATATCGATGATGGCCAAATGCAGATAGTGTGGGTCCGACAACATCGCAAAAGCACGCTCAAGCCGGCATCCTGCAAGGTGCTCGGTGAACGACTTTCCGGTCCCCTCGTCGAGCAATTTTTGCACGTATCGCCGCGAGATGCCGATCGTCCCAGCGATCTTGTTCAGATCGAAATTGGGATCGCTGCAGCGTCGCGCGACCTCCGCCAGGATTGCCTGCAGCTTTGCTGCTTTCACACCGCGCTCCGTAACGATGCCTGTTGCTTGATCGGTCGGCCCGAGCGTCGCGGCTACAAGATCGAGGAGATGTACGCCGACGGTGGCGGCCAGTTTTGATGACGGAGGTCCTTTGAAGGATGCGAGCGACCGCAGGTAGCAGTTGAGAAGTCTCAGCGCCGGTCCAGAACGCACTGGCCGACCTGATAGGTCTTCCGGATTGGCAACCAGAGACCTAAGGGCGGCAGCCTGCACGGTTACGAATTTGACGCTCCCCCCACGCGGTCCAAATACACGCAGCGGCCTTCCCCGATCGACCAAACAAGCGGAGCCGACGTCATAGGCATGCTCTTGGCCAGCATTAGCAAATTGAACCGGTCCAGCCTCGACGAGGTTCAGCCCGAATTGTTCACGGCTATCCTTGAGGTGGTGCTTGTGACGGACAAACTCTACCGGCGTGGCGACAAGGCGGCAAACGCCAACCGCGCCAAGCTGCAAGTGGGTAACGTCGATACGCGGGCGGCCACCGCTGTGGTCTATCACGTCCAACGCGAGGTTCAGCCGCGCAAACTCCTCACGGAACGTCGAGAACCGCGAGCGCTCCGGCAGCATCTCGGTCGACCACCGCAGGTGAGATGACGTTGGCATCTCGACCTCCCGTCTTGGGGCAGCCCTCCAGAGTTCATTACAAACGGCGCGTCGATTAATCAATCGTAATCGATAAGGTCCGTTGCTGGCCCATAGCTGCGCCGGAGGGCCGTGGTCCTGACTCTATGGCTTTGGACTTGGCGAAGGCGCGGGAGCCTGGGGCGCCGGCGGTGGTTGATCTAGGGAGGTGATTGGCTGATCAGTCCCCGCATGCGGAATACAGGTCCCGGCATTCGCAACTTTTCCGGTCGCGTCTCCTCGAGCCCGTCGATGGTGGCGGCTACGGTGCCTCTCGAACTGGTCGTCATCCATCGAGCGTTGACGCAAAGCGGTGTAGGCGTTCGCATAAGTCTGCTGCAACTGTACCTCGGCGGTGAGGCAATCCGACAGCTTCTCGAACACAAGGTCGGTTTGAACCGGTGCTACGCCACCCACCAATACGACCAGAATCCATTTCATGTCTTCGCGATCCCAACATCCGAGCCTGCCCGCAAACGCCGGGCAGACGGAGGAGTTCCGTATTGCATTATGCAGTTTGTGCCATACAGCGTCGGGAGCGTCACGTCGGCTGGGTTGGCGACCTTTTCACCGGGGCGGCAGCGAGCGTGGTGTCTCTATTCTGTCGGCTTTGCCTGGAGAATGAACCCGATGCGCCGAGGCTCATCTTTTTCCTTTGGCACAGAGCACAGCAGGATAGATAGCTGCGAGTGATGTTGCAGCAGCTGCATTTTTCGGCCGTTGGCGGCGCGTCGAAGCGAAACCTCAAGGATGCCCGCCGCGTCATCCACATCCGGCGCGGCGTGCCGCTCGATGAGGCCAAGGCGCTCTGCCCGGGCGATCCCGATAGGCCGTTTGAGGACGGCGATTATCACGCCTCCTGGATTGATGACGTCGGCGCCAAGGACGAGGGCAAGCCCAACGAGAACGACAATCGGTTCTATGACAAGGATGGGATCGGCGAGGGCGAGGACGACGACGACGGCGTGACGCTGGTTCGCGCGCAATGGTAGGAGCGCGTCGCGGTTTACCTGGTGCTGGATCCGACCGACCCGACCGGCGAAAACAGCCTGACGCTGGGTGAGGACGAATTCAAGGGTCTGAGCGCGAAGGCGAAGCTCGCCGGCGGCAAGCTGCGGTTCACCAAGTCGACGCGCAAGGTTGACCGGCAGGCTTATCTTGGATCGGTGCTGCCTGAGATCGGCGAGGCGCCGTGTGCAGGACATTTCTCGTTCCAGTGCATGACCGGCAAACGGGACCGCAACAAAAACAGCTTCTACGGTATCGTCCGCGCCATGAAAGACTCCGCCCGATGGTCAAATGAGTGGATGTCGCGGATCATGCACATCATGAACGCGACCGCGAAGGGTGGCATTGCCGCGGAGCGCGGAACGTTCTTCGACGACGACGAACAGGGCGCGGCGTTCTGGGCGCATCAGGATCAGGTGACGTTCCTCAAGCCGGGCGCACTCGGCGCGAATCCCGAGATGATCCCGAAGCCGGCCTCGCAGGTCCCGCAAGGTCGTTCGAGCTGATGCAATTCGCGGTGCAGCGCTGCCGCAGGTTTCTGGCGTGAACGCGGAAGCGCTCGGCATGTCGCCCGTGGGCGACCAAGCGGCGGCGCTCGATCGCCAGCGCAAGCAATCAGCGCTGACCATCCTCCAGCCGCTTTTCGCGAGCCTGCGTGGCTAGGGGATGACGTCGACCCGGCCTCAGCGGGGAATCCCTCGCGGGGTCGTGATTCTGCAGATCGGGGCGATTGTCGGACTTCGTCGCCTCCAATTTGATCCGCCTTAGTTTAGCGCTCAATCGGACCATCCTGGCTCGTGCCCGCTTCGCTGGGGTGTTCAGTCGCTCGCCCACGGTCCTTTTCTTCGCCATACGTGCTTTCTTCTTGCGGCAAAGGCTCGTACGTTTTGCGGCCGATGAATGTATCCGGCGGCGGGGTGCCTTTGAGTGACCGGGCAGATTCGGTCGAGAGCCGGAGGGCCGGATCAATGGAACCGCTTAAACTGATAAGAGACGCCGGCGCCAAGTTATAGAGTGCTTATTTTTTCCGAAGCCGTAGTTTTATGGTGTCGTGTTAGCCGGATGGAATTCGAGCTTGTTGCTCTCGAATTTCGCGATCAAGGCTTTGATGGCGGTGCGAGCTTGCTGGTCGGTTATATTTCGCAGCAGTGCGGTGTAGTGCGCGATCTTCTCGTCTTCTTCGGCGCATCTCTCGCACATCGGCGTCACTCCAAGCTGCGAGACAATTTCGAACCGGTTACTTTCGTTCCCGGAACTTCGTTCATGGCATTCGGATGCATGGTGCAGTCACGGCGCCACTCAATGTCCTGTTGGGATGTCGCGCTCCACCGCAGTCCGCGGCGGATTGGCGCACCACCTGACTATCCCGGGGTAATCACCAATTCCAACACCGCCTGTGGGAATGATTTGCTTGCTTGATACTTAAACGGTTTCGCACGGGCGATATCGGCAGCTGCGACGGAGACGGCTTTCTGACCCTGCACGGCCGCATGAATGAACTGATCAACCGCGGCGGTGAGAAGATTGCGCCCGCCGAGATCGAATCCGCGCTGTTGAGCCATCCGGCCGTAGCCGAGGCCGCAGCCTTCGGAATCCGGCATCCACGTCTTGGCGAGGACATCGCAGCCGCCATCATTCCCCGTCCTCACGCGCAGACGACACCGGCGGAGCTACGTCAGTTCCTGCAATGCAAGCTGGCCTCATTCAAGATTCCGCGTCACATCCTGATCCTTGACCAGCTGCCAAAGGGAGAGACGGGAAAGGTTGAGAGGCGACAGCTGCGCGAATTGTTCGACGGGCGGTCGGGTCATCAGGTTTTGATGCCCGTGCCCCACACCGTCAAAGAAAAACCAATGAAAATAGAAGCTGAATTGCTGATGCTGTGGCGGCGGCTGCTCAAGTCCGATGCCGTGACGCCCGACGATGATTTCTTCGCAAGCGGTGGTGACTCCCTCCTGGCGATGGAAATGTTGCTTCAGCTCGAACAGCTGATCGGCAAGGCGGTCCCCGAAACGATTCTGTTTGGGGCGGTAACCATCCGACAGCTTGCCCGGAAATTAGAGGAGGAAACTCACACGCCGCCGACGCCGATCGCTCAGTTCCATACGGGTGGCAATCGGCCTCCGTTGTACTTTTTCAATGGGGACCTTAGATCCGGCCACACCGGCCTACGGCGGATGGTCGAACTTTTGGGGCCCGATTATCCGATCATCTCCATCGATCCCCACGGACTTCGTGGAGAACCGATCCCAGCCTCAATCGAGCGAATGGCCGCCGATCGCCTTCCGCTTATCCTGGAACGGCAGGCCAGCGGTCCTTTCCTTCTTGGCGGAAAATGCAATGGCGCCATGGTGGCGTTCGAAGCCGCTCGTCAGTTGGTGGCGACCGGACACAGTGTCCATATGGTCGCGATGATCGACCCGCCGACGGTCAATGCCCGTCCGGCGACCCGAGCGATCGTCAGGCTGATGAAGCCGATCGTCTCGCGCTACTTTTTACGCAGGATGTTTGAGCGCCTGGCGCGGCAGGAGCGAGACGCCAAGCGTTCGACGAGCGAACCGGTATGGACCGCCAAGGGCAGGATTTCGCCGGCTCTGTGGGACGCTTATTCAATGGCGATGGCGCCATATCTTCCATCATCGCTCGAGATCCCCGTTGCGTTTTACGCGGCGGAACACGAGGGACGGAATTGGCGGCATCTCTGTTCTCAACTCGAGGTCGTTCAAGTGCCGTGGGGGCATGATGGCTGCATGACTGTTGGCGCGGAATGCCTGGTTGATCATCTGCGGCAAAGAATCGACGCTCTAGGTTCGCGGGTACCTCCCGTCATATGATTCTTGGGGATCTCCGAGGTTGTTCTTCCGATTTGGGTCACTAGCCGTTATCCCGGCGTTGGCCGATCTTGGTCCGCTCATAGCTCCACAGCGGATGGTCCGGGATTTAAGAGTACACGCCCTAGGTCTCGGCCCTGTTGATCGCGCACTCACCTCTTTGGCTCCTGCCCGATGATGCGCTGCTAGTTTGGCGAAAACTTCTTTCTTAGCCCTACGGTCGACAGCCGGCTGATCAGCTCACATTCTTCAGCTTCGACCGGAGTTTCCCCACAGCATCGACCGCTGTTCGAGAGCGAGAGAACCGAGGCCTAATCGCGACCTCGATGCGGCCAGCTTGAAAGCTCGACGCTATCGGCGAGATGCAAGAGAAGGCCCTGGTGCCCCAAGTTGATCCGGTCGACCGCTCTGCACGGCTGCTCGCCGTTCTGTGATTGCATGATCAAAGAGTTCAAGGGCAAGGCCAAATACGGCCAAGTCCTCTTGTTCGATTGCACCGTCATCGTAGCACGCAAGCGTCTCTCCTATGATCGCGTCGACTTCGCGTTGCGAAGCTAACAAGTCCTCTTCGGATTGAGCCGTGCGGACCTGGGAAGCCGCGGCAAGTATGCGGTTGCGATGGCGCGTGGTCTCATCCCGTTCGTCGCGGTTCATATAACGGCGTAGCCAGGCGGCGGCTGAACCTACTCCGGAGAGGAGAAGAAGAACGAACCAGAAGTAGTCACTGTATTTGTCCAGAAACGTTCGCTCGGTGCCGTTAATGACGGCCGCAGCGCCCCGATGTACGGACGGCTCAGTCTCCTTTTCCGTTTCGGGCTTGGTAATGTGCGTCGCGCCGGCTACACGCTGCTTAATCGTATCGCGGACGGCGAAGAGTTGTCGGTAGAACGCTATTGCCTTCGATTCTGACAACGCCTTCTTGGCCACGACGAGATGGTTGACGCTGATCGTGTCGATCTTGTCGTCCGGCCAAGCTGGGTTCGCGCTGAAAACGCTTGCCGGGATCTCTTCGGCCTCGTAGCGAGGATGCTTTAAAGCGATGGCCTCTGACGCTTCGATGGAAAGGAACTTCGGCGGTCCGCGCGATCGGGCGGTAGCTGCGATAGCGTTAGCAGTAATGCTGCTGTCGAGCGGGCCGACGGATAAATATGCGTCGAGGCTCGGGTCTTGCGCAAGCCTCTCGAGTTCCTCAGTGCCGAATTGTGCCGTCGCAACTTTATCCGGATTGACGCCGGAACCGCTAAGGATCGCCCGTAACAGCGCCACGTTGGCAGCCGTCCTGCCAATGATGCCGACCTTGTGCCCATACAGATTGCCGACCTCTCTGATCTTCGCGGACGCCTTCTTTCCGGAACCCTTTGATGTGGGACCCGACGGCGACCACAGAACTGCGTAGTTTTTCCGCAGAACGGCGAGGGTCTGCGCGTCGGCAGGCATGCTTAGGTCAGCGCGACCAACGGCAAGATCAGTTTCGTTGAGATCCAGTAACGCGAGTGATTCCGCCGCTCCAGCGGTCGTGATCGAAGAGAGCCTGACCGTTCTGCTTTCGTCATTGAAAGCCTCGGCCATGGCTCGAACTACCCGTTCGTCTTCACTACCTGGTGGTCCCACGGCGATCCGGAGCGTCGTCGGCTCCAAAACGTAATAAAGAGTGCCCGCGGCCGTACAAAAGACAGCAAATCCCAAGGCCAAAACGATCAGCAACGATTTGCTTCCACGGGGGCGATCGGGGCTTCCCTTGTCTTTGGATGGGGACATACTCGATCCATGTGAGAAAATGGTCGTGCGTTGGCACGTCGAACATGAAGGTGCTCGCTTACGAAACTTGTGTGAGCTCGTTCCCGACGTTCCGTGCTGGAGTTTATGAGCGATGCCAAGAAGTAGATACTTCCTAGAGCATCGCCACCGGAGGCTTTTATGGCACCGTAGCGGTCCTCAGATCAGCGGAAGCAATAGCCCGAAGGCAAGGCGCTCGCTTCAGGATCCGCATGCTATCTGAACGGGAATGGAGTGCTGTTGTTCCAGCAACTGGAACATTTGCCGCTGAGGCCACGTGGATGTTGCTTTAGAACAATGGAATTTTTGCGGGTATCAATGTTTCCGAGGTCTCCAACGTTAGTAGTCGCGCGCAGCAGAAGGCGACGATCGACCGGCTGGCTGCGCCCACGGAGAAAGTCCAGATCCACCGTCGACGCATGGCAAGCGAGCGGACGAAGCCGAGACGTTGGAGCCGGAAGGCTTGGTGTATCCACGTCATCTCGCCGCGGGCCGTCATTTGGCGCTGTGGTTCATGGCGACAGTGTCGGTGCCGAAATGCTCCCCGCGCGAGCCGATTGAACAATCCGGACAAGGGCCTCGACGATCCCAATCCAAAGTGACGGTCCCGGTGCTCGCGGTCGGCCGTTCATGGCTGTCCCGATCCGCCTGCCGATCCGTAGACCTGGCCGGTCGCATAGCTGGCGTCGCCCGCAGCCAGCTGGACATAGATCGAGGCGAGCTCGACGGGTTGGCCAGGCCGGCCCAGCGGCGTCTGACCGCCAAACTGTTCGAGCTTTTCCATCGACGCGCCGCCGGAGACTTGCAGAGGGGTCCAGATCGGACCGGGCGCGACACCGTTGACCCGGATACCCTTCGGACCGAGTTGCTTGGCCAGCGACTTCACATAGTTCATGGTCGCAGCCTTGGTCTGGGCATAGTCATATAGCTCGGGCGAAGGATCGTAAGCTTGCTCGGAGGTCGTCCCTATGATGCAAGCGCCAGCCTTGAGGTGCGGCAGCGCGGCCTTGATGATCCAGAACGGCGCGTAGACGTTGGTCTTCATCGTTGCATCGAAATCCTCCGACGAGACGTCGAGGATGGACTCGCGCGATTGTTGGCGGGCTGCGTTACAGACGACAATGTCGAGACCGTCCAGGCCCTCCACGGCGCGCGCGACCAACTCCCGGCAGAACGACTCGCTTCTGAGGTCGCCGGGAATCGCAAGGCCGCGGCGGTCTGCCGCCTTGATCAGCGCGATCACGTCCCGCGCGTCTGGCTCCTCGGACGGGAAGTAGTTGATCGCAACGTCGGCGCCTTCGCGCGCAAACGCGACGGCGGCCGCGCGGCCCATGCCGGAATCGCCGCCCGTAATGAGCGCCTTCCGGCCTGCCAGTCGGCCCGATCCCTTGTAGGTCGTTTCACCGTGGTCCGGACGCGGTTCCATTTGGCTCGCCAGCCCGGGCCATGGTTGCGACTGCCTCTTGAACGGCGGCTTCGGATAGAGGCCCGTCGGGTCGGCCAAGCTTTTATGCTTCATCTGCGCTTCCGTGGGGTGTTTGTCGAGGCAAGTGGCCATCGCGCAATCCAACAACATCGTTTCGTCAAGCGTCCGACTCCGAGGCGGTTCCTATTGGTGGCGAACGCACCAGTCGGCAGGCCATGGAAGGTTTGACCAGGGCAGACCTTGATTGCCTGGACGCCGACGGAGGTCGCGTGGCCGGTATGCGACGACCACGGCAGCCGGCGCCGTTCAGCTTTTAGGGATCGCTCATGGCCAGAAAGACGCTGGTTGAGTGAAATACTCGGATCGAGCCTTATGAAGCGCCGTCAGCCTTGCCCGGAAGGATCGTCTCCAGCACCTGTCGAGCGGCGCCGCGGATCACGCCAACCTCGTTGGGATCGCCCTTGGCGAGCGCAATGGAGAAGTTCTTGGCCTGCTCCAACGTGATGTGCGGTGGGAGCGGCGGCACCTCCGGATCGGTCTTCACCTCCAGCACCACGGGCACATCGCTCGCCAGCGCCTGCTCCCAGGCCAATCCGACCAGATCGGGCCGATCGACATAGATGCCGCGGAGCCCGATCATCTCGGCAAAGTGGGAATAGGAGACATCAGGGATGCGCTGCGAGGCCTCAAATTTCGGATCGGCATTGACGATCCGTTGCTCCCAGGTTACCTGGTTTAGATCCTCGTTGTTGAACACGCAAACGATCCAGCGATGGTCTTTCCACTGGCGCCAGTATTTCGCGACTGTGATCAACTCGGCCATGTTGTTCATCTGCATCGCGCCGTCGCCGACAAGCGCGATCACGGGGCGGCCGGGCGCGGCATATTTGGCCGCAATCGCGTAGGGGACCGCTGCTCCCATTGAGGCGAGGCCGCCCGAGAGGGAGGCGTTGAGGCCGCGTCGCATCTTGAGATCGCGCGCGAACCAGTTTGCGCAAGAGCCGGAATCACTTGTGATAATGGCGCGGTCGGGAATCCGGGGTGACAGCTCCCAGGCGACACGCTGCGGATTGACTGGTTTGGCGGGTTGCCCTGCGCGCTCCTCGAGCGTTGTCCACCACTCGCGGACATTGCCCTCGATCGACTTGCGCCAACCGCCTGGGCTCTTTTGCTTCAGCCGCGGCAGCAAGGCGCGTAATGTCTCGGCGGCGTCGCCGACAAGGCCAACTTCCATTGGAAAGCGGATCGACAGCATATTGGCATCGATGTCGATCTGAACGCCGCGGGCGCTTCCCTCCTTTGGCAAGAACTCCGAGTAGGGGAAGGCGGAGCCGATCATCAGCAGCGTGTCGCATTCCATCATCAAGTCGTAGCTCGGCTCGGTGCCCAAAAGTCCGATCGAGCCGGTGACCCAGGAAAGATCGTCGGGTAGCGCGGCCTTGCCAAGCAGCGCCTTGGCGCAGCCCGCCTGCAGCCGCTCGGCAACCGCGATGACCTCGTCGGTCGCACCGAGCGCGCCCGCGCCGACCAGCATCGCGACCTTCCTTCCGGCATTGAGAACAGCGGCGGCGCGTTCGAGCTCGGCCTCATGCGGGATGACACGAGGCGGAGCGTATCCAATGCCGGAGCGTAGCGTGCCATGGGCGCGCGGCGGATCCTGGTAATGCTCTTCTTGAAGGTCGTTCGGAAGGATGATCGCGGTTACGGTACGCCGCGCCAACGCGATGCGCGCCGCGCGGTCGATCAGATGACGCACCTGCGCGGGCGTAGAGGCTTGGACGACATAGGCGCTGGCGACGTCCTTGAACATCGAGAGCAGGTCGAGTTCCTGTTGGTAATGGCCGCCGAGCGCGTTGCGCGCCTGCTGACCGACGATGGCGAGCACCGGCTGATGATCCAGCAGCGCATCATAAAGGCCGGTCGTAAGATGCGAGGCTCCCGGCCCCGAAGTCGCAATGCATACTCCGAGCCCCCCGGAGAATTTAGCGTAAGCCGTGGCCATGAACGCGGCCATCTCCTCGTGGCGCGCTTGGATGAACTCGATCTGGCCGTCCGCGCGATTGAGCGCGCCGAACACGCCATTAATGCCGTCGCCGGGGTAGCCGAAGATGTGCCGCACGCCCCAGCCGTGCAGGCGGTGGACGATGAAATCGCTAACGGTCTGGGACATAAGAGACGGCCTCGGAAATGACGTTCTGAATTGAACGGTTGTTTAGGCCGGCTGTTCCTATCCGGGAGGCGCGTCCTCAACGCCGATAGCGTAAGCCGAAAATCAGCGCGAGCGCCGCGAACGCGGCAATGGTGCAGGAAAATGCGATATCCGCGACGGTCGCATTGGTGAGGCTCCACAGCGCGCCGCCGCCAATCGCCGGCAGCGCATTGCCGATGAAGCAGCACACGAAATAGGTCGATACCACGGTGGCTCGCTCGTTCGCCGGTGCGATCTGGTTGACAACCTGGAGACTGCCGCGATAGCCGAGCCCGGCGGATATCGCCACGACGGCGGTGGCTGCCAGCATCACCCACAGCGATGCGGAAACCTGCGCGACGACGATCGACGCGGCCGCGGGGATCATCAGCGCGAGCGACCACAGCATTGAGGTTCGGCTGGCAAGCGTCTGCCTCGCCACGATGACCAAAGCGACGACGATGGCAAGCTCAAACAGTAACGCGCCGCCGGCGGCACGATTCTCGATGTGAAGATCGTGCGCCAGGATCGCCGGTATCAAGGAGGCATAGAATCCGACTGGCGCCATCAAGCCGAATCCGGTGATCGCAGGGGCCACGAACTGCGCCTCCCTTTCGTGGCAACGCCAATTTTGGCCACTTGGGCAAGGGCCCGGCGGTCAGCGAGGAGCAGGCTAAGGCGGAACCACAGCGCTCAACGCCAGAACCAATTGACTCACGTCCGCGTCACAAAATCCATCAGGCCGAGCCAGAGCAGGATACCTAGCCAGAACAGGCCGGCGCCAGCAAACAACAGGGTCAACGCATCCCGGTGCCGCAGCTCCATGAAGATCGCGGCGACCATTGCCGCCTTGGTGATACCGATCCCGATGGCGACGACGGCATTTGCGGCGCCGAGCGGCACGTGGGCCATCGCCACGGTCAGCGCGAGCAGGCCGAGCAGGCCGAGCCAGGCAGCGATCAGCGGCAGAGAGGGGCGGTGTTGCGTCATGCGGTCGACCTTCCCGGTAGATAGATCAGCGCGAACAGGATTATCCAGACGATGTCGACGAAGTGCCAGTACAGCGCCGCGCTGTGCAGCGCCGCGCGATGCTGGGTCGAAGGTGCATTGCGGCAGAGCAGCGCGAGGACCGCCAACAGACCGATGCCGATCATGATGTGGAGAGCGTGAATCGCCGTCGCGAGGAAGTAGAAGATGAAGAATAGCTGAACGCCGTTGGTGAGGTCGCCCTTGAACTGGAAATCGACGCCCGGCACGAGCTGCTGCTCGTACTCGCCGCGATACTCGATGCCCTTCAGAACGATGAAGGCAAGCCCGAGGCAGATCGCGCCGGCGAGCAGCCAGGCCGTCAATTTTCGCGTCTCCGCCGAGTAGATCTCGACGGCCCAGGCGACCAGGAAACTCGAGGTAAGCAGAATCGCGGTATTGGCCGTTCCGATCACGATCTCGGTGTGGCGGCTCCCGGTCGCAAAGCCCTGCGGATAGCTATGCCGGTAGACAAAATAGGCCAGCAGCAGGCCGCCGAACAGCAGCACTTCGGTCTCGATGAAGACCCACATGCCGAGCTCGGCGGTCTCGTCGCGATGGCTGGCCGAGGCGAACTGCGGGGCGACGCCGGGGCTGTCAGGCATTCTGCGGCTCCGCCGCGAACTTGCGGGAATATTGATAGGGCGCGCGCGTCACGACCGGCTGGACGTCGAAATTGTGCTCCGGCGGCGGCGACGATGTCTGCCATTCGAGCCCCGGCGCGTCCCAGGGATTGGCGGGCGCATGAGCCCCGAAGAACACGGAATAGCCAAGGTAGAACAGCGGCAGAAGGTAGGCGGCAGCCAGGATGGTGGCCCCGCCGGACGACAGCACGTTCCAGAGCTGGAATTCTGGCGGATAGACGTGGTAACGCCGCGGCATGCCCTCGGTGCCGAGGATGAATTGCGGGAAGAAGGTGAGGTTGAAGCCGAGGAAGATCAGGATTGCGGCCGCCCGCGCCCAGTATTCCGAATAGAGCCGCCCGGTGATCTTCGGCCACCAGTAATGCAGCCCGCCGAAATAGGCGGTCACCATGCCGCCGACCATGATGTAGTGGAAATGCGCGACAACGAAGTAGGTGTCGGTGGCATGCACGTCGAAGGCAAGGCAGGCGAGGAACAGGCCGGTGAGGCCGCCGATCGTGAACAGTCCGATGAAGGCCAGCGCGTACAGCATCGGCGCGTCGAACCGCAACGAGCCCTTATGCAAGGTGGCGGTCCAGTTGAACACCTTGATGGCGGAGGGCACCGCGACAAAAAAGCTCATGAACGAAAACACGAGGCTAGCGACCAGCGATTGCCCAGTGACGAACATGTGGTGGCCCCAGACCAGGAAGCCGAGGGCTGCGATCGCAAGGCTGGCCCAGGCGACGAACTTGTAGCCGAACACCTGCTTGCGCGAAAAGCACGAGATCAGTTCGTTGATCACGCCCATGCCGGGCAGGATCATGATGTAGACCGCTGGGTGCGAGTAGAACCAGAACAGATGCTGGAACAGCAGTGGATCGCCGCCGATCCGTGGATCGAAGAAGCCCACTCCGAAGAACCGCTCGACCGCAATCAGCACCAGCGTGATCGCAAGAACCGGCGTCGCGAGCACGAGGATCACCGAGGTCGCGTAGAGCGACCAAAGGAACAGCGGCAGCCGATACCAGGTCAGTCCCGGCGCACGCAGCCGATGAATGGTGACGATGAAGTTCAGTCCGGTCAGGATCGACGAGAAACCTGCAATGAACACGCCGGCCGCGGCGACCATGACGTAGCTATTCGAATAGAGCGTCGAGAACGGGGTGTAGAAGGTCCAGCCGGTATCGATGCCGCCGGCCAGGATCGCAAACAGCGTCACGCTGCCGCCCAGCATGAAGATGTACCAGCTCATGAGGTTGAGGCGCGGGAAGGCGAGGTCGCGCGCGCCGATCATCAGCGGCACGATGAAGTTGCCAAGCGTGTTGGGGATTGACGGGATCAGGAAGAACCACACCATGATGATGCCATGCATGGTGAACAGGCGGTTGTAGATGTCATCGCTGACGAGATCGGCCTGCGGCGTGGCCAGCTCGATCCGCATCGCGGTCGCCGCCGCGCCGCCAATGAAGAAGAACAGTGTGAGGGATGCGAAATAGAGGATCGCGATCCGCTTGTGGTCCGTGGTGAAAAACCACGAGCGCAGCGTGTAGTTGGCGGTGAGGTAACTGGGTTCGGTCATGGCTGTCGCCTCAGCGATTTGATGTAGAGCACCAGGCGAAGCAGCTGATCCTCGGTGACTTGGCCCTCGAAAGACGGCATCAGCGGCTCGTAACCCGCTGCGATTTGGCTGCGCGGCAGGAGGATGGAGTCGCGGATGTATTTGTCGTCGGCGATCACAGTGCTGCCGTCGGACAGCGGCACCGGGCGTCCGTAGATCCCTTCCAGCTGCGGCGCATGGATCTTGCTGCCCACGCTGTGGCAGCCGCTGCATCCGAGCTGCCGGAACAACGCGCCGCCTTCGTCCGCGAGAGAGCTTGTGGGCGCCTGCTTGTTGAGCCAAGCAGCAAAATCGGCCCGCTCCATCACCACGACCTCGCCGGTCATTCCCGAATGAGCGGTGCCGCAATACTCGGCGCAGAACAGATGATAATGCCCGGTCTTCTGGGCCGTGATTTCGAGGTCCTGATAGCGGCCGGGAACGACGTCGTGCTTCAGGCGGAGTGCGGGAATGAAGAAGCTGTGAATGACGTCCTGTGAGGCCATCACCAGCCGGATCGGACGCTCGACCGGCATATGCAACGCATTGATTTCGGATTGACCGCCGGAATGCTGGACCTTCCACATCCACTGCTTGGCAACCACGAAAGCAGTCAGCTCATCGGGTGGCCGGCGGTAGATTTCGAAGTAAACGCTGGCTCCCCAGACGAAAAGGGCGAGAAAGCTGAGCAGCGAGGCTGTAGTCCAGCTGACCTCCCAGTACCAGCTCTTGGCCTCGTGGTTCTCGCGGTCGACCTCATTGCCGGCGCGATAGCGCACGCAGAACAGCGCCAGCAGGAAGAACAATAGTCCCAGCATAAGCGCGCTGGCGATCAAGAGACCGGCAAACAGCAGATCGACGTCGCCGCCTGCCGGGGACACGCCGGGGTGCCAAAAAGGAATCCACTGGCGCCACATGCTCAGGTCACCGCCGGCGACCTGGCGGAAAGGTTGCAAATCATGGGGTAGGCCATCCCGGCAGGCCCTTTCGCAGCAGCATTTCGGTGGCGCGCTTGATCGGCACGCGCACGATCCCGCGGTCGCGATCGACCCAGCCATAGGTATCAGTCATCTCGGCGTCCTCACGGCGCACGCGCGCGAGTTGGTCGGATGGCGTGATTTCGAGTGGAGGAGCGTTTGAGCTCAGCGCCGGCCGCGCGACGGGGCTGGCGTGGTGCAGCGATTGCGGAAAGATCAGCGGCATGACGAGCGGAACGATCAGCACGAAGGCGCCGAGACCAGCTGCGATCCAGACGATGGCGTTGATCGCGATGTCCGACCGTTCGAAGTCGAAGCCGCTCGTTTGAACCATGTTCCGGGTCCTTGCGCTGCTGGTCAATGCGGAACGGGTCACGGCGTTCCTCAGCTAGGAACCAATCGACAGGGGCGAGATTGACGATCAGTCCCCGCCAGCTGGTCGGCCACGGATGGCTCAGCTCTTTTCACCCGCCGCCGATACCTGGATGCGGCTGTTCCTCGTCGGAAGTCTTTCGCTGATGGCCGGTGGCACGGTTGGCATCATTGGCTTTGCACGGTCCGCCTACATGACCTCAACCGACGTCCGCCCGCAGCAGCCGGTGCCGTTCAGCCACCGTCACCACGCGGGCGAGCTCGGGATCGAATGCCGCTACTGCCACAGCAATGTCGAGAGCGGTCCCCAGGCAGGCCTGCCGCCGACAGAAACCTGCATGACCTGTCACTCGCAGATCTGGACCGACGCCTCCATGCTGGAACCGGTCAGGCAAAGCCTCGCGCACCACACTCCGATCCAATGGACGCGGGTCGCCAAGCTGCCTGACTATGTTTATTTCCGCCACGACATCCACATCGCCAAGGGCGTCGGATGCGCAGATTGTCACGGCCGCATCGATCAGATGGCGCTGACCTATCGTGCCAAGCCGCTCACGATGGAGTTCTGCCTGGATTGTCATCGCGATCCCGCGCCGAAGCTGCGGCCGCCGGAGCACATCACCGATATGGCGTGGACGCCGCCGACGGATGCTCGCGCCAGGGGCGAGGCGATCGCGGCACATGAAAAGATCCGCTTCGGCGAGCTAACCCACTGCACGGTGTGTCACCGATGACGCACAATGTTCGACAGCACCGCAATCAAGGCGCGCCGCTGGAAGGTGGGCCACGCCAATGGTCCGGTATCGAGGAACTGTCTGACGATCCCGCGTTGCAGGCCTTCGTCGATGCGGAGTATCCGGCCGCGCAGACGTTCTCGCCGACCGCCCGGCGCGAGTTTCTCAAGCTGATGGGCGCCTCCTTCGCGTTGGCCGGGCTCACCGGCTGCGAGAAGAGCCCGTTCGTGGCGGGGCTACCCTATGTCGATCAACCTGATGATGTGACGATCGGAGTACCGCGTCGCTATGCCACCGCGGTCATCCTCGACGGCTATGCGCAGCCGGTGATCGCCACGACCTATTCGGGGCGGCCGACCAAGCTGGACGGTAATCCCGACCACCCCGTGACCGGCGGGCGCAGCGACATCTTCATGCAAAGCGCGGTGCTCGGGCTCTACGATCCCGACCGTGCGCAGGCTCCGACACGCCGCGGCGAACCGGTCAGTTGGCAAGACGTTGTTGCGGCGATCGGCGTCCTTCGCGAGGGATGGAGCAAGGACGGAGGAGAGGGGCTGCGGCTGCTGGTCGGTCCGATCACTTCACCGACCTTGTTGCGGCAGCTCGATGCGTTGTCGAAGCAATTTCCCAAAGCACGGGTTCATCTCCATGTCCCTGCTGCGCAATCTCCGCAGCAATCGCTCGCCATGGCTGCTTATGGAAAGCGCGTACACCTTCATTATGCGCTGAAGCAATGCGACGTCATTGTCAGTCTCGACGATGATTTCCTCGGCCCCGGTCTCGATCAGGTGCGCAATGCGCGGGGTTGGGCAGCCTCCCGGCATCGCTTTGCCGATCGTCCGGGCAATCGCCTGTTCATGGCGGAGAGCGTGCCGTCGGCGACCGGCGCGATCGCGGGAAGCCGGCTGATCGCCGATGCCTCGCGCATGCCCATTCTCGCCGAAGCGTTGGCGAATGCGCTTGGCGTTTCCGGCGCCGCCGCGGGCGAGATCACGGAACGCGAGCGCGACTGGATCAAGCGCGCAGCCAATGCATGCGGCAACGCGCGTGGCACGTCCTTGATCGTCGCCGGCCCGGTCGGAGGGCGGGCGGCGGCCATCTGGGCGGCCAGGATCAATGATGCTCTCGGCAATGCCGGGCAGACATTGAAGTTCACCGCCCCAATCGCTGGCCCAGCCGTCGCCGGGACGCTTGCCGAGCTCGTCTCCGACATGAGCGCTGGAAAAGTCCATTCCCTGATCGTGATCGACTGCAACGTGGCTTACAGCGCGCCCGGCGAGCTCAAGGCGGCGGAGGCGTTGCAGCGGGTGAGAACATCGCTGCATCTCGGCTCGCAGCGCGACGAGACCGGCGCGCTCTGCGAATGGCAACTCCCGATGGCACATGCGCTGGAGAGCTGGAGCGACGCACGTGCCGTCGACGGGACGGCGACCATTATCCAGCCGGTGATCGTGCCGTTCTACGACGTAAGAACCATCCATCAGTTTATCGCGATGCTGCTCGGCGAGATCGATCCAGCGCCCGATGCCGCCGTCCGCCAGACCTGGCAGGTCGCGTTCGGCGACGCGTTCTCGACGCGGTGGAAGCAGGCGCTCCATGATGGGTTCGTTCAGGGGGCCGCAGGCTTTGTAGACGCGAGGGCCGTCAGCGGAGCGGTCACCGCACCGTCGGCGGACGGTGCGGTCGACATCGTGTTTCGGCTCGATCCGACCGTTTGGGACGGCCGGTTCGCCAATGTCGGCTGGTTGCAGGAACTGCCGAAGCCCCTCACGACAGTCACCTGGAGCAACGTCGTCGCGATCGCTCCCGATCTGGCGAAGCGCATTCCGGTCGCCAACGGCGATCACGTGGAGATCCGGATCGGTGACCGCAGCGTCACAGGTCCAGCCTGTATCATGCCGGGCCAGGCCGGCAACACGGTCGCACTCTATCTGGGCTACGGCCGGACGCGGGCAGGGCGGGTCGGAGATGGACTTGGTTACGATGCCTACCAAGTGCGGCCAGCGGATTGGCCGTGGCTCGCCAAGGGCAGCCTGCGCAAGGTCGACGCGACCGAAACGCTCGCGGTGACGCAGTTGCATCACCGCATGGAAGGTTTTGATTTCGTCCGCGAAGTGAGCCCCGGGGAGCTAGCGAAGCCAACGTCCTCGGAGCAAGCGAGTTTCTATCCGTCATGGGCGTCATCGGAGAACGCCTGGGGCATGGTGATCGATCTCGACGCCTGTATCGGCTGCAATGCCTGCGTGGCGGCCTGCACGGCCGAGAACAACGTTCCGATCGTGGGTGCCGATCAGGTCAAGGTCGGCCGCGAGATGCACTGGCTGCGGATCGCACGTTACTACGATGGCAGCATCGAGGAGCCCAAAAGCTATTTCCAGCCGGTGCCCTGCATGCATTGCGAGGACGCACCCTGCGAGATGGGGTGTCCGGTGCACGCGACCACGCACAGCCCGGAAGGGCTCAACCAGATGGTCTATAATCGCTGCATCGGCACCAGGACGTGCTCGAGTTATTGCCCATACAAGGTGCGGCGTTTCAACTTCTTCGATTATCGGGCGCCGGCCGATTCCCCGACGCAGGCGGCACACAATCCGGACGTAACGGTGCGCTCGCGCGGCGTGATGGAGAAGTGCACCTATTGCGTCCAGCGTATCGAGGCGGCCCATGTCACGGCCGACAAGGAGAGCCGTCCGTTGCGCGACGGCGAGGTCATGACGGCCTGCCAGCAGGCTTGTCCGACCAGCGCGATCGTGTTCGGCGACATCAAGGATCCGAATTCGGAAGTGGCGCGGCTGAAGCGCGATGGCCGACACTACGTTTTGCTGGAAGAGCTCGGCACGCGGCCCCGCACCACCTATCTGGCGCGTTGGCGCGATGACGGTTCGGGGAGCGGGCAGGGATGAGCGATCGCTCCGAGATCCTGCCGCGGCGCCAGAGCATGGGCGGCATCGCCGACCAGCTCACCGGCATTCCGCTACATTTCCCCGCGGAGCGCCGCTGGGTGATCGCTATGGCCTTCGCGAGCGCGTTGCTTCTGCTGCTGATGATCTCGGTGACCGAGCTGTTCACGCGCGGCGTCGGCATCTGGGGCATCAACATTCCCGTCAACTGGGCGTTCGCGATTCACAACTACGTCTGGTGGCTCGGCATCGGCCATGCCGGCACGCTGATCTCGGCGCTGCTGCTTCTGACCGGCAGCGAGTGGCGCAATTCGCTCAACCGCTTCGCCGAGACCATGACGCTATTCGCGGTGGTCTGCGCCGGCATCTACCCGATCCTGCATCTCGGTCGGCCCTGGTACGTCTACTGGATGTTTCCGTATCCCGCGACGATGGGCGTTTGGCCGCAATTCCGCAGCCCGCTGGAGTGGGACATCTGGGCGGTGCTGACATATCTGACGGTTTCCCTGGTGTTCTGGTACACTGGGCTGATCCCGGACCTCGCCGCCGCGCGGGACCGCGCAACCGGGCGCGGCTGGCAGATCTTCTTCGGTATCACCTCGCTCGGCTGGCGCGGCTCTGCGGTACACTGGCTGCGCTGGTCGCAGGCCTATCGCCTGACCGCGGCGCTCGCCGTGCCCTTGGTCGTATCCGTGCACAGCGAGGTGTCGCTGTTGTTTGCGGCCGGGCAGATCCCCGGATGGCATTCGACGATCTTCCCTCCGTATTTCGTCCTCGGTGCCGCGTTTTCAGGCTTTGCCGTGGTCGCCATCATCGCGGTCGCGCTGCGCTCCTGGTTCGGGCTGCGAAACTTGGTCACCGACGACCATCTCGATGTGCTCGGCAAGGTCCTGCTCGCGACCGGGTTGATGACCGGCTACGGCTATGTGTTCGAAGTCTTCGATGCACTCTACTCGGGCGAGGCGCATGAGATGCGGACGCTGCTCGGCCGCGTTGCCGGCGTTTATGCTTGGACCTATTGGGGTGCTGTGCTCTTCAACTTCGTGCCGCTGCAGGCGCTGTGGTGGAGGGGCGTTCGGCGCTCCGGCTGTGCGCTGCTCCTGATCTCGATCTCGGTCGCGATCGGGATGTGGCTGGAGCGGGACATGATCCTGGTCACCAGCCTCTATCGCGACTTCCTGGTGTCGTCGTGGGGCGGGTTCACGCCAACGTTCTGGGATTGGTCGACCTATCTCGGCACGATCGGCCTATTCCTGGTGCCGTTCCTGATCGCTGTGCGGCTGATTCCGATGATCTCGATTTTCGAGACCAAGGAGCTCCTCCATGAAGAAAAGGAGGAGGCGCATCATGGCTGAACGTGCCTATGGCATGCTCGGAGAATTCGAGAGCCCGGAAGCATTGTTGGCGGCCGCGCGGCGGGCGCGCGCAGCCGGCTATCGCGAGCTCGACGCGTTCACGCCATTTCCTGTCGAGGGTCTGGCGCGAGTCCTGAAAATTCCGCGCCCATGGATCTCGCTGGTCGGCTTGATCGGGGCATTTTCAGGAGCAGGCATAGCGCTCTTGATGCAGATGTTCGTCAGTTACGACTATCCCCTCAATGTCGGCGGCCGGCCACTCTATGCGCTATCGGCGTTCGCCGTAGTCACCTTCGAGCTGACCATCCTGTTCTCGGCACTCGCCATGCTGGTCGCCATGCTCTGGCAGAACGGCCTGCCGCGGCTCAACTATCCCGTCTTCACGGCACCACGTTTCCACCTCGCCAGCAAGGATCGCTTCTTCCTCTGCGTCAAAAGCCAGGATCCGATGTTCGACGACCGCGAGACCGCGGCGTTCCTCGACGGTGTGGGCGCCGCCTCAGTGATCCGCGTGTCACCATGATCAAACTGGCGCTCACCGCACTCGCGTTATTGCTCGTGGCCTGCGACCAGAACATGGATGTGCAACCGAAATACAACGAGTATTCCCGCGGGCCGCTGTTCCGCGGCAGCGTGTTGCGTCCTCCGCCGGCCAATATCGTGGCGCGCGACGATCCGGCGCGGGAGAAGGCGGTAACGACCAAGCCCGCGCTTTCCGCCCAGCTGCTTGATCGCGGCCGGCAGCGGTTTGCGATCTTCTGCTCGCCGTGCCACGGCGCGGGCGGCGACGGCAATGGCATCATTGTTCATCGCGGGATGCCGCGTCCGACCAGCTACCATGTCGACCGGTTGGTGACGGCCGACGACCAGCACTTCTTCGATGTAATCACCAACGGCTATGGCGCGATGTACTCCTACGCCGCGCGCGTCGGCCCCCGGGATCGCTGGGCCATCGTGGCCTATATCCGCGCCCTGCAGCTCAGCCGTCGCGCCTCGATCGAGGATGTACCGTCAGACCCGCGCGCCAAGCTCACGCGATAGCCATGAGCACGCGCCGCGACATCAGGATCATCGTTCTCTTCGTCGCCGGTCTGGCTCTCGCGACGGGCATTATGGTCGATGGCCGTGCCACGGCCGCGGCCTATCTCGTGGCCTGGGTGACGTGGGGCGCGGTCCCGATTGGAGCGCTGGCCCTGTGGATGACGAGCTATCTGGTCCGTCGCGTCTGGACCGAGGCCCTCTACCCGCAATTCGTCGCGGCAGCGGCAACTTTGCCGGTGATTGCTGTGGCGTCGCTGCCGATCCTGCTCTTCATCAAGCAGCTCTATCCGGCGGCCGCCGATCCATCCGCCTTGCCGCCATTTAAGAGTTACTACCTCGCAACCTGGTTCTTCATATTGCGTGGCGCGATCTATTTTGGACTCTGGATCGGTTTCGGATTCTGCCTACGCCGGGCGTGGCGCAACGATGACGCCATGGTGCGCGCGGCATCTGCGGGGTTGGTCGTCTACGTCTTGACCGTATCGCTGGCCGGTATCGACTGGACGGCGTCACTCGAGCCAGACTTTCATTCCTCAGTCTATGGCCTGCTTTTCCTCAGCTTTGCGCTGCTCAACGGCTTCGCCTTTGTGCTCGGCGTCAGCCTGCTTTCGGGACGCCGGATCGGCCGTAGCGCTGGCTATAGCGGATTGCTGCTCTCCCTGATCCTGCTGTGGGGCTACCTTCATGCGATGCAGTACATCGTGATCTGGTCGGGTAATATCCCCGACGAGGTGACCTGGTATCAGGCGCGATCGGAGCAGGGGTGGCAGTTTCTGCTTGTTGCGCTTTCGCTCGGACAGTTCGTGCTCCCCTTCTTTGCGCTGTTGAGCGCAAGGGTTCGATTCAGTCCCCGTGCGCTTCTAATGCTCTGCGGGCTGACCTTGCTGATGCGCTGTTGCGAGGCAGCTCTTTTGATCCTGCCGGCGATCCACCATATCGCGCCGCTGACGACGGCTCTGATGCTGCTCACCGCGGTGCTTTTCGTTGGGGCGCTGCTGTGGTTGGCTTTCGACCGGGCGTTGGCGAATGACGGACGCCTCAGCCAGGCTTGGGCGAGCGTCCCGCCGGATCAGAAGCGCCACCAGCGCGATGAGGGCTGCCATCGTGATCACGACAGCACCAGTTAACATCCGCCAGATCGCAAAGGTGTAGACGCCTGTTGCGGGATCGAAGCCATAGCAGAGCAGGTGGGCCTGATCCGACCAGGTGCCGACGTGGCCGCGGCCGGCCTCGACCAACCCGAGCCGTAGGTCACCGGGATCCAGGGCGATGCCGGATAGCGCGCGCGAGATGCGGCCCTCGGATGTGACCATGAATGCCGCGACCGGATGAGCGAACTGGTCGCGCTCGCGGTCATAGCTCGACCGGATGCCGAACGCCGCCAGTAGTTTGTTCACGCTGGCGGAGGTTCCCCGCAAGAATGTGGCATGATCCGCGACTTCACCGCGGGTGGTGATCTGCTTGGTCTTCATGGCCTGGGCGTCGCCAGCCGTGTCCTTTGGATCAAGGCCGAGCACCACTAGCCGGAAATCGGCTCCGGGCCGCAATCCGGTATCAGCCAACGCGTTCGAGACGATCGACAGCAGCGGCCCGCAAAGCGTCGCGCAGGTGTAATCGGCATTGACCCAAACGGTGGGAGTCGCTTGCAGCCATGCCTGAAGAGACCGCGTCTGATCCAGCTCGTTCGCAAGGGGCACGTCGAGCGGCAATCGCCTGCCTATGGTGGAAGTAGTCACGGCTCGTTCCAATTGATCTCGGTCGAGTGCGGCATGCGCACAAGGCGCGGTGCCCACGAGAGCAACGAATAATCCCACCCAGATTGGGGAGATGGAGGGTGTAGTTTGGCGAACGCGTTTCATAGATGAACCGATGAACGTCCGCAAGGCAATCGCAGAGCGCCCAGGTTGGTTCCAGTGAGACGTACGTGTTGTTGGTGCTCGTCCGGTGTCTGCTCTTTGCCAATATCGCGACAAATGCAGTGACTGCGCGAGCCGGCGAGCAAGGTCCCAAGGGTTAGACGGGCAACGAGGCCTCGCTCTAGGGCTCTGCGGTGATAAGAACCTGCAGATCGCGGGATTCAGCCCGGGGCGTCGATCTTACATCCGATGATGTCGCTTATCCTACCGATGGTGAATCGCTTCCGCCATTCGCGCTGATCGGGTCGTAACGCGCCGTCGGTTGAGGTTTGGAGCCGAATAGGCGGCCGCGACCTGGTCGCTCCATGTTGCACGCTCGCAGTGATGGTTGGCGGAAGCCGAAAAACTTGCAGCCTTGGGCGAGTGAAGAAGAAGCGGTTCCCAACAAATCAATGATTCGAAAGAAAACGCGCAAGAAGGCCCAGGGACGCCGAACGAGGTCATCGTGTTTGTGGTCAGGGCGCGTGCGGCAATCGCCGCACCGGGCTCTTCTGAACCGAGCCGCGTTGCGTCTCGGCCATCCATCCGGTTGCGGTCCCTCGCGCAGTATATAATGTGTCGCTCGCCGGAGGCACTCGCCCGCGGGCCCCGCCGTCATTGCATGCCGGCATCGCTATCGCTGTCCCGCGTTCGGGTGCCTTGTTAACCGGTCTCGCGACTGCAGTCGCCTCGGTGCCCGCGGCCATTGCATGCCCGCGTCGCTATCACTGCCCTCTCGCCGGCTGCCTCTTTGATCTTGTCACTCTTGGCTTGATTTCACTTCTTCCGGGTTGCTCAGCGCTCTCATCGTCGAGAGCTACGGGGCTCCGCCCCTCGCGCGCGCGAGGGTAGCGCGCCGGCTATACCGGCGCCGCCCCGAGCGGTCTCCCCGGTCTTCCGCGCTTCGTTCATTTGCCGACCTTGGACGAATTGGGACGCGCTTGTGCAGACCCGCTTCTCGCGAAGCGGCCCTCATCGGGCGGGAGATACCCCTCCGCCCGGGTCGCCCTGGCACTTGCTACCCCCGGTCTCGCCGACGGGCAGGGGCGCAGGCGCGGAGTGCGCCATGCACCCATGGAAGCAAAAGGAAGAATGATCATGTCGGCCAAATCAGTTGAAATCATTC
>NZ_JBXEJO010000067.1:0-54432 GCF_056837965.1 Bradyrhizobium ferriligni | reverse complement strand
GGAGAGGCCGGCGCCGTGGCGGGAGGGGCTTCTTCGGACAGTGCGTCCGAGACGTCGAAGCGCAAATCGAACGGCGCGGACGGATCGAGGAAGCGCGTCACCGCGGCGAACGGCACGGTCAGCCGCTCGGGAATCCCGCCGAACGACAGGCCGACCTCGAAGCGATCCTCGGTCACCACCAGATCCCAGAACTGGTGCTGCAGGATGATGGTCATCTCCTCCGGATATTGCGCGAGCAGCCGCGGCGACAGCTTCACGCCGTCGCCGTGCGACAGGAAGGTGATGTAGAAATGGTGCTCACCCGGCAGGCCGTGTTCGGCGGCGTCGGACAACACCCGGCGCAGCACCCCGCGCAGCGCATCGCGCGCCAGCACGTCATATCGGATGTGATCGGTCGCCATGGTGATCCTGTCGCTTCGAAAATGCCCGCCGGGGCGGCGCCGGACCGTCCGACTCGCCCTTTTGCCATGCTACCCCGCCGGGAGCCGGAAATCAGCAGGGCTGACAGCTGAAATGCGGGCCGACGCCCGATCGGGAAATGATGAATAAAGTGGAGGCTTCTGTTGCCAGGTGCCTCCGAACCCCGCCTAGCGGAGCTTAACCCGCTAGGACTTTAAGATGGTCTTTCAAACTGCGTTACGCAGCCTGAGCAACCGGAGCAAAGTTGTCGTTGGCAACTATTGCATTGGCCCGATGTCGGCGGAACCATACCGAGAAAAAACACGCCCTTTACGCCCTCGTCGATCCTATTTCGCCCCCGCCGAAAGCCACCGCGACGGATGGGTTTTGGTGGAGGCGCCGGGTACCGCCCCCGGGTCCGAATGGTTTATTGCGACGGTCATTTATTTCCATAGCCGGCGAACCGGCACCCCCAATATAGCGGCAAAGTCTTAGAAAAACAGAGCCGATTCAGACCCTTTCGGCTGTGAAAACCCACCGATTTGGGGTTGGCCGGCCTCCTTACGCCGTTCTAGGTTTTGTCCATGCCCCCGGAATCCCCGCCGGTTGCCGCCAAGGCGCCGGATGCCTCCAAACCATCGCCGCCCCACCAGCCCGGCCTGCTCGAGCTGTTCCTGGCCTTCGCCAAGATGTCGCTGGCCGGCTTTGGCGGAGTTCTGGTCTGGGCCCGGCGCGCGATCGTCGAGCAACACCGCTGGATGACCGCGGAGGAGTTCAACGAGACCTTCGCGCTGTGCCATTTCCTTCCAGGTCCGAACATCGTCAACCTGTCGGTCGTGTTCGGCTCGCGCTTTCGCGGCATAGCCGGCGGGCTCGCGGCCTTCGCCGGGCTGGTCGGGCCGCCGATGGTGATCGCGACCATCCTTGCCGCGCTCTATGCCCGTTACGGCGACATTGATGTGCTGCGCCGGACGCTCGCCGGCGTCGCCTGTGCCGCGGTCGGACTGCTGTTCGCCGTCGTCTTCAAGATGATGATGCCGCTCCTGAAGCGGCGCGATGTCACGGGCCTCGTCATTCTGGCTGCGGTTTTCGTCGCGATCGGACTGATCCGGTGGCCGCTCCAGATCGTGCTGCTGGTGGCGATCCCGCTCAGCATTGCGACGACGGTCCTGGCCCGCCGCATGGTGCGGGCATGAGCTCGGAGTCCAATCCGATCGCTGCGCTGGTCTGGACCTTCGGCCTGATGTCGCTGTTTGCGGTCGGCGGCGCCAATTCGGCGATTCCCGAAATGCACCGTGCCGCCGTCGACGTGCATCACTGGCTGACCGACAAGCAGTTCGCCGACGTATTCGCGATCTCGCAGCTCTCGCCGGGGCCGAACGTGCTGATCGTGACCTTGATAGGCTATTCTGTCGCAGGTGTCGCCGGGGCGTTGGCCGCGACGGTGGCGATGTGCGGACCGACCGCGCTGCTTGCCTATTATGTGAGCCGTTTCCTCGATCGCTCGCGCGACGCGCGCTGGCCGGCGATCATCCAGGCGGCACTGGTTCCGTTGTCGATCGGTCTGATGGCGGCGTCCGGCCTGATCGTGGCGCAGACCTCAGACCAAAGTTGGATCGCGGTCCTGATCACCATTGTCGCGGCGGCGCTTGCTTTTGCGACGCGGATCAACCCTTTGTGGATGTTGCTGGCCGGAGGCCTCTTGGGTTTCGCTGGCGTTATCTGACGAAAATCGCTAGCAAGGCTTTCGGTCAACGGACCACAAGCCAGCCATTCAATCAAAACGGGCGGGACAGCCCTGACGGGGGAAGCGAAGTCATGAGCGATACGCCGAGCGAGGCGCCGGTCAAATCGATCTTGCCGAAATGGGTGCGCGGTCCGCAGGACTTTGTCGGCGGGCTCGCCATGATGGCGGTTGCGCTGTTTGCCTTGTGGGCCTCGAGCGATTTGCAGGGCATGCACGGATTTTCGTTCGGCGCCGGAACCGCGCCGCGCATGTTCGCCGTGCTGCTGCTGTTGCTCGGCGGTGGTGTCGCGCTGATGGGAGTTCTGCAGGCCGGCCCGCATATCGCGGCCTATTCCTGGCGCGGCCCGTTGTTCGTATCCGCGGCAATCGTGCTCTTCGCATTGGCGATCCGGCCGCTCGGGCTTGTGGTCTCCGCCTTTGCCGCCTTCATGATCGCGGCAATGGGCTCGCAGGAGACGAAGTTGGTCGAGGCCGTCATTGTCGGCGCCTGTCTGACCGTCGGCTGCGCGCTGCTGTTCCCCTATGTGCTGGGACTTCCGATGCCGATGTTCCCGCGTTTCCTGACCCAGTGAGGGCGTGATGGAACTGTTCGCCAATCTCGCCCACGGTTTCGCGGTCGCATTCTCGCCGATCAACCTTCTGATGTGCCTGATCGGCGCGCTGGTCGGCACGCTGGTCGGTGTGCTGCCGGGCATCGGCACCATCGCCACCGTGGCCATGCTGCTGCCGATCACCTTCGGCCTGCCGCCGGTCGGTGCGCTGATCATGCTCGCCGGCATCTATTACGGTGCGCAATATGGCGGCTCGACCACCTCGATCCTGGTCAATATTCCAGGCGAGGCGACCTCCGTGGTCACCGCGCTTGACGGCCACCAGATGGCGAAACAGGGCCGCGCCGGTCCGGCTCTGGCGATCGCCGCGATCGGCTCGTTCTTCGCCGGCTGCGTCGCGACCGTGCTGATCGCCGTGCTCGGCGCGCCGCTGACCAAGCTCGCGCTGGCGTTCGGCCCGGCCGAATATTTCTCGCTGATGGTGCTCGGCCTGATCTTCGCGGTGGTGCTCGCCAAGGGCTCGGTGCTGAAGGCGATCGCGATGATCGTGTTCGGCCTGTTGCTGTCGATGGTCGGCTCCGACATCGAGACCGGCGCCTCGCGCATGGCCTTCAACATCCCCGAGCTCGCCGACGGTCTCGGCTTTGCCACCGTGGCAATGGGCGTGTTCGGCTTCGCGGAGATCATTCGCAACCTCGACCACGGCGCCGAGATGAACCGCAACCTGGTGCAGCAGAAGATCACCGGCCTGATGCCGACCAGGAAGGACCTCGCGGATTCCACGCCGGCCATCCTGCGTGGCACCGTGCTCGGCTCGATCCTCGGCATCCTGCCGGGCGGCGGCGCCGTGATCGCCTCGTTCGCGGCCTATACGCTGGAGAAGAAGCTGGCGAAGGATCCGAAGCGGTTCGGCCGCGGCGCGATCGAGGGCGTGGCGGCGCCGGAAAGCGCCAACAACGCCGCGGCGCAGACCTCGTTCATCCCGCTGCTCACGCTCGGCATCCCGCCGAACGCGGTGATGGCGCTGATGGTCGGTGCGATGACCATCCACGGCATCGTGCCGGGTCCGCAGGTGATGCAAAAGCAGCCCGATCTGGTCTGGGGCATGATCGCCTCGATGTGGATCGGCAATCTGATGCTGATCATCATCAACCTGCCGCTGGTGGGCATCTGGGTCCGTCTGCTGCGCGTGCCGTACCGGCTGATGTTCCCCTCAATCGTGGTGTTCTGCGCGATCGGAATCTACTCGGTGAACAACGCGCCGGTCGATGTCGTGCTCGCAGGCGTGTTCGGTCTCGTCGGTTATTGGCTGATCAAGCATGATTTCGAGCCGGCACCGCTGCTGCTCGGCATGGTGCTGGGCCCGCTGATGGAGGAGAACCTGCGTCGCGCGCTGTTGATCTCGCGCGGCGACTGGAGCGTGTTCGTCTCGCGGCCGCTGTCGGCGGTGCTGCTGGCGATCGCGGCCGGTCTCCTGGTGCTGGCCGTGCTGCCGACCTTGCGTGCCAAGCGCGACGAAGTGTTCGTGGAATCCGAGGGCTGAGCATGATCCGGAAAAGTGTGAAGCGGTTTTCCGGATAGATCATGCTCAAACAGGGAGCGCCGGCCCTGCGTCGGCGCGCCGCAGGCGGAAGTCGAATCGACACTCGATGTCGTCCCGTGAAATGAAAATGCCGGCCGATTTGGCCGGCATTTCTATTGGTCAAACGTTCCGGGAGGAATTGAGATGATGTCCATTCGCTCGCTTGCGGGCGCATGCCTTTCGGCATTTGTAGCGCTCGGCGCATTCGCCATGCCGGCGTCCGCGCAAAATTATCCGACCCGCACCATCACCATGATCGTGCCGTTCGCAGCCGGCGGCCCGACCGACGTTATCTCGCGCATCGTCACCGCGAACATGGCGCAGACGCTGGGACAGAGCATCGTGATCGAGAACGTGGTCGGCGCCGGCGGCACCACCGCCACGACGCGCGCCGCACGCGCCGCCAATGACGGCTATACGCTGATCACAGGGCATATGGGCACGCACGCCGCCTCCGTGCCGCTCTATCCGAAGCTTGCCTATCACCCGGAAAAGGATTTCGAGCCCGTCGCGCTGCTCGCCGGCACGCCGATCCTGATCCTTGCCCGCAAGGACTTTCCGCCGAAGGATCTCAAGGAATTCGTCACCTACGTGAAGGCCAATGCCGAGAAGGTCAACGCCGCGCATGCCGGCATCGGCTCGGTCTCGCACGCCTCCTGCGAGCTCCTGAATTCGATCCTCGGCATCAAGCCGGTCGGCGTGCCCTTCAACGGCACCGGCCCGGCCATGAATGCGCTGGTCGCCGGCCAGGTCGATTACATGTGCGACCAGATCGTCAACGCGGTGCCGCAGATCAACGCCGGCACCATCAAGGCCTATGCGGTCGCCACCCCCGAGCGCAACCCGTCGCTGCCCAATGTGCCGACCACGACGGAAGCCGGTTTGCCGGCATTCCAGGCCCAGGCCTGGAATGCGATTTTCGCGCCGAAGGGAACTTCGCCCGCCATCATCGCCACGTTGAATGCCGCGGCCATCAAGGCGCTCGACGACGAGAACGTCCGCAAGCGCCTGCTCGAGCTCGGCAGCGTGATCCCGGCGCCGGCCAACCGCACGCCGGAGGCGCTCGCGACCCTCGTCAAGAACGAGATCGCGAAGTGGACGCCGGTGCTCAAGCCGGCAACTTAATCCAGCACGATCAAGTGGATAGGACAGGGGCGGGACGCGAGTTCCGCCCCTTGTCGTTTGGCGCGGAGTGCTCACTTTTCAGGGTATAATCGGCGCGTTCAGCCGAATCAGCGTGCCGACCGGCGGCCTTGGCCGCTACATTGGCCGTTCTCTCGAAAGCCCGAAACAGACGCCATGAACCAGTATCACGACCTGCTCGAACGCATCCTCGCCGACGGTGCCGAGAAGCGCGACCGCACCGGCACCGGGACGCTGTCGATCTTCGGTCATCAGATGCGCTTCAACCTCGCGGCCGGCTTCCCGATGCTGACCACCAAGCGGCTGCCGCTGAAGGCGATCGTGCACGAGCTGCTGTGGTTCCTCGCCGGCGACACCAACATCAAATATCTCAACGACAACGGCGTCACGATCTGGGACGAATGGGCCGACGCCAACGGCGACCTCGGTCCGGTGTACGGCTCGCAATGGCGGTCGTGGCCCGCGCCGGATGGCCGCAGCATCGACCAGATCGCTGGCGTGGTCGAGATGATCAAGCGCAATCCGGACTCGCGGCGGCTGATCGTCAGCGCCTGGAATCCGGCCGAGGTCGACAAGATGGCGCTGCCGCCGTGCCATTGCCTGTTCCAGTTCTATGTCGCCAACGGCAAATTGTCCTGTCAGCTCTATCAGCGCTCGGGCGACGTCTTCCTCGGCGTGCCCTTCAATATCGCCTCCTATGCGCTGCTCACCATGATGGTCGCGCAGGTGACCGGGCTCAAGCCCGGTGATTTCGTGCACTCGCTCGGCGACGCGCACCTCTACTCGAACCATCTCGAGCAGGCGCGCCTGCAACTGACGCGGCCGACGAGGCCGTTGCCGACGATGGCGATCAATCCGGACGTGAAGGATATCTTCGCGTTTCGCTACGAGGACTTCAAACTCGAAGGTTACGACCCGCATCCGCACATCAAGGCCGAGGTGGCGGTATGAGTTGTGGTCCGAGGAATTGAATGTCGCTGACGATCCGCCGCGCGCGGCCCGATGAGGCCGGACTGGTGTTCTCGCTGGTCCGCGAACTTGCCGAATACGAAAAGCTTTTGCATGAGGTTCACGCCAGCGAGGCCGATATCGCTGACGCGCTGTTCGGCGCCAATCCGCGGCTTTATTGCGACATCGCGGAATGGAACGGCGAGCCTGCCGGCTTCGCGGTCTGGTTCGTCAACTTCTCGACCTTCGCCGGCCGTCACGGTATCTATCTCGAAGACCTCTTCGTGCGTCCGGCGCTGCGCGGCAAGGGCATCGGCAAGGCGCTGCTGGTGCATCTGGCGAAGCAATGCCTCGCCAATGGCTGGTCGCGCCTGCAGTGGGCGGTGCTCGACTGGAACGCGCCGTCGATTGCATTCTACAAGTCGCTCGGCGCCGAGATGATGGACGAATGGACGATTTGCCGGGTCTCCGGCGAGGCGCTGTCGACGCTCGCTGAAGGGACGCGCTGATGGAGATCGTGCTCGTCGTAGCGGTCGCCGAGAACGGCGTGATCGGGAGCGACAACGCTATTCCGTGGCGGCTGAAATCCGACCAGCAGCGCTTCAAGGCGATCACGCTGAACAAGCCCGTCGTGATGGGGCGCAAGACCTTTGAGTCCCTGCGCAGGCCGCTGCCGGGCCGCACCAATATCGTGGTGACGCGCGATGCCAACTACCGCGCGGGCGGCGCCATCGTCACGACGTCGTTTGAAAACGCCCGCGCCATTGCGCTTGGTGACGCGCTGCGGCGTTTCGCCACTGAGATTGCAATCATCGGTGGCGCGGAAATCTACGCGCAGTGGATCGGCACCGCCGATCGCCTTGAGATCACCGAGGTCCATGCCCGGCCGGACGGCGACACACGGTTCGACAAAATCGATGCGCAGCAATGGGACGAGGTGGCGCGCGTGCGAAATCCGGCAGGTCCGGACGACAGTGCCGACTTCTCCTATGTGACATATCGTCGGCGCGGCCGGGGTTAACCAATGTTTGCATTGACAATTATGCCCCGGCGCATAGCTCGTCCGGCGAGGAAGCTTGCGTTGTAAGGGCCCTAGCGGTCCCCTATAACCGGGCCGGACATTCGAGGCCGGGCGTCCCGTCCGGACTTGCCGAGGAGATGTTTGATGCCGTGGAAAAATCAAGGCGGGGGGCCCTGGGGCTCGGGTCCGAAAGGGCCATGGGGCACCGGTCCGCAGTCAGCCGGGCCAAGGCCGCCGGATCTTGAGGATCTGCTGCGGCGCGGCCAGGACCGCCTGCAGCAGTGGCTGCCCGGCGGGCATTTCAGCGGCATGGGCGTCGCGCTGGTGCTGGTCGCCGCGCTGGCGATCTGGTTCGCGACCGGCATCTTCCGCGTGCAGTCCGAAGAGCTCGGCGTCGTGCTGCGCTTCGGCAAGTATGTCCGCGATGCGCAGCCGGGCCTGCGCTATCACCTGCCATATCCGATTGAGACAGTGCTGCTGCCGAAAGCGCTGCGCGTCAACACGATCTCGATCGGCATGACCCTGATCGACGATCCCGCTCGCCGCGGCCGCACCATGCGCGACGTGCCGGAAGAGAGCCTGATGCTGACCGGCGACGAGAACATTGTCGACGTCGACTTCACGGTGCTGTGGCGCATCAAGCCGGGTGGGGCCGGCGCCTATCTGTTCAACATCCAGAATCCCGAAGGCACCGTGAAGGCGGTTGCCGAAAGCGCGATGCGTGAGGTGATTGGCCGCTCGCAGATCCAGCCGATCCTGACCGGGGCGCGCAACGTCACCGAGCAGAGCGTCCAGGAGCTGATGCAGAGGACGCTCGATACCTATAACGCGGGCATCCAGATCACGCAGGTGCAGATGCAGAAGGTCGATCCGCCAGCGCAGGTGATCGACGCCTTCCGCGACGTGCAGGCGGCGCGCGCCGACCTCGAGCGCAAGCAGAACGAGGCACAGACCTACGCCAACCGGATCGTACCGGAAGCGCGCGGTCGTTCCGCGCAGATCCTGCAGGCCGCCGAAGGCTACAAGGAGCAGGCGGTCGCCGACGCCAAGGGCCAGAGCGCACGCTTCCTGAAAGTCTACGAAGAGTACAAGAAGGCACCCGACGTGACGCGCGAGCGCATCTATCTGGAGACCATGGAAAAAGTGCTCGGCGGCTCCGAGAAGCTGGTTTATGACGGCGGCCCGGGCCAGAACATCGTGCCCTACCTTCCGCTCGGCGAACTGACGCCGCGGCGTCCGGCGGCACCGGCTACGACCGGCCAGCAGCAGGGAGCCACCCGATGAGGTCCCCCGTCACCGGCATTGTGTCCCTGATCATCCTCTTCATTGTGCTCGCCGTCGGCTACAGCTCGGTGTTCACCGTGCAGCAGACCGAGCAGACCATTGTCTTGCGGTTCGGCGAGCCGGTCGACATCGTCACCGAGCCCGGTCTGCACTTCAAGGCGCCGTGGAATTCGGTGATCAACGTCGACAAGCGCATCCTCGATCTGGAAAACCCGTCGCAGGAGGTGATCGCCTCCGACCAGAAGCGGCTCGTGGTCGACGCCTTCGCACGCTATCGCATCAAGAATGCGTTGCGCTACTACACCAGCGTCGGCTCGATCCAGGCCGCCAATCTGCAGCTGACCACGCTGCTGAACGCGGCGCTGCGCCGCGTGCTCGGCGAGGTCAACTTCATCACCGTGGTGCGTGACGATCGCGAGAAGCTGATGCAGCGGATTCGCGAGCAGCTCGACAGGGAAGCGGACGGATACGGCATCGAGGTCGTCGACGTCCGAATCCGCCGTGCCGACCTGCCGGAGCAGAACAGCCAGGCCGTCTACAACCGGATGAAGACCGAACGTGAGCGCGAGGCGGCCGAGTTCCGTGCCCAGGGCGACCAGAAGGCGCAGGAGATCCGCTCCAGGGCCGACCGCGAAGCGACCGTGATCGTCGCCGAGGCGAACTCGGCCGCGGACCAGACCCGCGGTGCGGGCGATGCCGAGCGCAACCGCCTGTTCGCCGAAGCCTATGGCAAGGACAAGGACTTCTTCGCGTTCTATCGCTCGATGACGGCCTATGAGAACGGCCTGCGATCCAGCGACACGCGTTTCCTGTTGCGGCCGGACTCGGAATTCTTCAGATACTTCGGCGGTGCAAATGGCAGGTTGCCTGAGGCGGCCGCCGCGCCGAAACAGTAACGTCACGACTTGAACATCAGGACTTGGCGGCGATGCGGATGACGCTTCGCCGCCGACCAAAAACAACAAGTATCGAGCGGGAGGCTGCCATCCGATGAAGTCCATAGCGTTCGGCGACTTCCTCATCGGGTTGGGAATCCTGTTCGTCCTCGAAGGCATCCTGTTCGCGGCAAGCCCCGCCTGGATGCGCCGGGCGATGAAGAGCGCGCTGGCGACGCCCGACAACATCCTGCGCATCGTCGGTATCGGCTCGGCGGTCGCCGGGCTTGTGCTGATCTGGGTGGTGCGAAGATAGTCGCCGTTCCGGAGCATCCGAAGCATGACCGCCAATGCGCGATAGCGCATCGGGGAACCTCGAGATTCCCCAAGGCGCAATTGCGCCTCTGGTGTTCAGCCCTGTCGGGCTGCCCCGGAATGACGAGCAAGACTGAACATAATCGTGAGCCTCTCGCCGCCGGTTTTTCGCCGAAATGCCGGGCTGAGATGCTTGCGCCGTATGCCCGTTCGGGCGCACTCTGTAACCAGCTCAATTGAACCCGTTTGCCTGGAGAAACTCCGACATGACCGCTGCCAGACCAGCCCTGAGCCGCCGCTTCCGCATGATGGGAGCCGCGATCTCGATCGGTGCTGCGAGCATGCTGAGCTCCGTGCCTGCGTTCGCACGCGGTCCTGAAGGCATCGCCGACATCGCCGAGAAGGTGATCGACGCCGTCGTCAACATCTCGACGTCGCAGACCGTCGAGGCCAAGGACCGGACGATGCCGCAGCTGCCGCCGGGCTCGCCGTTCGAGGAATTCTTCGACGACTTCTTCAAGAACCGCCGCGGGCCGCCTGGCAAGGGCGGCGACAAGAGCGGTGAGTTCCAGCCGCGCAAGACCAACTCGCTCGGCTCGGGTTTCATCGTCGACACCGCGGGCATCGTCGTCACCAACAACCACGTCATCGCCGACGCCGACGAGATCAACGTCATCCTCAACGACGGCACCAAGATCAAGGCTGAGCTGGTCGGCGTCGACAAGAAGACCGACCTCGCGGTCCTGAAATTCAAGCCGTCGAAGCCGCTCACCGCGGTCAAGTTCGGCGACAGCGACAAGATCCGGCTCGGCGACTGGGTGGTCGCGATCGGCAACCCGTTCAGCCTCGGCGGCACGGTGACCGCGGGCATCGTCTCGGCCAAGAACCGCGACATCAGCCAGGGCCCGTATGACAGCTACATCCAGACCGACGCCGCCATCAACCGCGGCAATTCCGGCGGTCCGCTGTTCAACCTCGATGGCGAGGTGATTGGCGTCAACACGCTGATCATCTCGCCGACCGGCGGTTCGATCGGCCTCGGCTTCGCCGTGCCGTCGAAGACCGTGGCCGGCGTCGTCGACCAGCTGCAGAAATTCGGCGAGCTGCGCCGCGGCTGGCTCGGCGTGCGCATCCAGCAGGTCACCGACGAGATCGCCGACAGCCTCAACATCAAGCCGGCGCGCGGCGCGCTGGTTGCCGGTGTCGACGACAAGGGGCCGGCCAAGCCGGCGGGCATCGAGCCCGGCGACGTCGTCGTCAAGTTCGACGGCAAGGACGTCAAGGATCCCAAGGATCTGTCGCGCATCGTTGCCGACACCGCGGTCGGCAAGGAAGTCGACGTCGTCGTCATCCGCAAGGGCAATGAGGAGACCCGCAAGGTCACGCTCGGCCGGCTCGAGGACAACGAGAAGGTTCAGCAGGTCAACGCCAAGTCGAAGGACGACACCGCCGAGAAGCCGGTGACCCAGAAGGCGCTCGGTCTCGACCTCGCCGCGCTGAGCAAGGACCTGCGCACCAAGTACAAGATCAAGGACAGCGTGAAGGGCGTCGTCGTCACCGGCGTCGACGGCAACTCCGATGCCGCCGAGAAGCGGCTGTCGGCGGGCGATGTCATCGTCGAGGTGGCGCAGGAGGCGGTGTCGAGCGCCGCCGACATCAAGAAGCGCGTCGATCAGCTCAAGAAGGACGGCAAGAAGTCGGTGCTGCTGCTGGTCTCGAACGGCGACGGCGAACTGCGGTTTGTGGCGCTCGGCGTGCAGTAAGGCGCGCCTGCGCGTCACCCTCACTGTCATCCCCCGCGAAAGCGGGGGATCCAGTACGCCGCAGCCTCTCCATCGTCCATCGACGTCTCTGGAATACTGGGTCCCCCGCTTTCGCGGAGGACGACAGGCTGCATGAGCCTTTACCCCGCCACGAACTCATCTCGCCGATAGCCCTGCGCGTACAGCAGCGCGGTGAGATCGCCGTGGTCGATCCGGACCGCGGCCGCGGCCGCGACCGCCGGCTTGGCGTGATAGGCAACGCCGAGGCCCGCAGCCTGGATCATGCCGAGATCGTTGGCGCCGTCGCCCACTACCAGCGTGTCGATCTCGTCGAGATCGAAGGATTCGGTGAGCTCGATCAGGGTGGCGAGCTTGGTGGCGCGGCCGAGGATCGGCTCGACCACCTCGCCGGTCAGCTTGCCGTCCGCGACCTGCAGCTGGTTGGCGCGGTTCTCCTGAAAGCCGACCTTCGCCGCGACAACCTTGGTGAACAAGGTGAAGCCGCCGGAGATCAGGCAGGTATAGGCGCCGTGCGTGCGCATGGTCATGACCAGTTCGCGGCCGCCCGGCGTCAGCGTGATGCGCTTGTCGAGCACTTCGTCGACCACGCTGACCGGCAGGCCCTTGAGCAGTGCCACCCGCTCGCGCAGCGCGGACTCGAACTCGATCTCGCCGCGCATCGCGCGCTCGGTGATCGCGGCGACATGGGCCTTGAGCCCGGCGAAGTCGGCGAGCTCGTCGATGCACTCCTGGCCGATCATGGTGGAATCCATGTCGGCCAGAAAAAGCTTCTTGCGCCGGGCGATCCGAGGCTGCACGACAATGTCGATCGGCAGGTCGCCGCGGGCCTGGCGAAGGCGTTCCTCGATCGCCTTGATAGCGTCCCTGCTGCTGTCCTCGCTTTCGAACGGAATGTCGGCGGCGACTTCGTTGAACAGCCACTGCGCCGGGCCGGGTGAGGGCAGCACGGCCCGCGCACCGTCGACGATGGTGGAGTCGAGCGCGGGGCTTGCAGGATTGCAGATCAGCGTGGCAACGAGGGACATGCAGGCGCATTCGGGATTGTTGAACAAGGCAGTGCTTATCGCAGGGCCGACCGCCAGCGGCAAGTCGGCGCTGGCGCTCGAGCTCGCGCAGCGGACCGGCGGGGTCGTGATCAACACCGACTCCATGCAGGTCTATCGTGACCTCCGGATCATCACCGCGCGGCCGACCGCAGGCGAAGAGGCGCTGGTTCCGCATCGGCTCTACGGCTATGTCGACGCCGGCGTGAATTTCTCCGCCGGCGCCTGGGTGACTGACGCGGCCAAGGTGCTCGACGAGGCGCGTGCGCAAGGACGGCTGCCGATCTTCATCGGCGGCTCGGGCCTCTATTTCAAGGCGCTGACGCGCGGCTTGTCGGCGGTGCCGCCGATCCCGGCTGATGTGCGCGACGGCGTGCGCGCACGGCTCGAGCAACGCGGCGTCGAGGCGCTGCATGCTGAGCTGGTCGAGCGCGATCCTGTGTCGGCCGAACGGCTGAAGCCGCGCGACCGCACCCGCATCGCGCGCGCGCTCGAGGTTGTCGAGGCCACCGGCCGGCCGCTGCCGGACTGGCATCGCGAGGGCCTGCCGCCACTGCTGCCGCCGGGCGATTTTCATGCGCTGTTTCTCGCGCCGGAGCGCGAGACCCTCTATGCACGGATCGACGCCCGGTTCGGTGTCATGCTCGATACCGGCGCGCTCGACGAGGTCGCGGCGCTGGCGGCTCGTGGGCTCGATCCGCTGCTGCCGGCGATGAAGGCCCATGGGGTGCCGGCGCTGATCCGGCACCTGAGGGGAGAGATCAGCCGCGAGGAGGCGGCCGAGATCGGCCGGGCCGACACCCGCCATTATGCCAAGCGCCAGTTCACCTGGTTTCGCCATCAGCTCCGGGAATTCGAATGGGTAGTGCCGGAAGCTGGCGGGGAATGGCTGGAGAGCCGGGTCCCGTAGCCCGGGCCGGCGCTCCCGCACGCCCGTCAGCCATGCGCGTTCGCCTGCGCAAAAACACTCGCCGAACGAGCGGAACCCCGGTAGAGTACGGAAATCGCGAAAGTGCTTGCCTTGCCTTGACATTCAGGCTTTGGCCGCTATGTTCGCGCAACCTTTGGGAAGACTGGGTCGTCTCGTGCGCAACATTATTACCAAACTGCTTATCGCCGTCGTACCCAGGCACACCGCCGGGGATGGCTAGCGGCCATCCAAATTCGGGCGGTGTGCATGGGGCCTCTGGGGCCCCTTTTTATTGCCCGAAGCCGAACTGACGAGAACTGACAAAAGCCGCGCAAAAACAAGCGCATCCGGAGCGAACCATGACCGACAAGAGCCACGATCCCAATCAGATGACCGGCGCCGCGATGATCGTGCGCGCGCTCATCGATCACGGCGTGCAGCATGTCTTCGGCTATCCCGGCGGTGCGGTGCTTCCGATCTACGACGAGATCTTCCAGCAGAGCGAGGTCGAGCACATCCTGGTCCGTCACGAGCAGGGCGCCGGCCATGCCGCCGAAGGCTATGCGCGCTCGACCGGCAAGCCCGGCGTGGTGCTGGTGACGTCGGGCCCCGGCGCCACCAACATGGTGACGCCGCTGACCGACGCGCTGATGGATTCGATCCCGCTGGTCTGCATCACCGGCCAGGTGCCGACCCATCTGATCGGCAACGACGCCTTCCAGGAGTGTGACACGGTCGGCATCACGCGGCCCGCCACCAAGCACAATTGGCTGGTCCGCGACGTCAACGACCTCGCCAGGGTGCTGCACGAGGCCTTCTATGTCGCCACGACCGGCCGGCCCGGCCCGGTCGTGGTTGACGTGCCGAAGGACGTGCAGTTCGCGACCGGCACCTATCATCCGCCGCGCAAGTCGGACGTGCACATCTCCTACACGCCGCGCGTCAAGGGCGATGCGACCCAGATCCGCAAGGCGGTGGCGCTGCTCGCCAATGCAAAGCGCCCGGTGATCTATTCCGGCGGCGGCGTGATCAATTCGGGTCCCGAGGCCTCGAAACTGCTGCGCCAGCTGGTGGAGGCGACCGGCTTCCCGATCACCTCGACCCTGATGGGGCTGGGCGCCTATCCCGCCTCGGGCCCGAACTGGCTCGGCATGCTGGGCATGCACGGCACCTACGAAGCCAACATGACGATGCATGATTGCGACGTCATGCTGTGCGTCGGCGCGCGCTTCGACGACCGCATCACGGGCCGTACCGACGCGTTCTCGCCGGGCTCGAAGAAGATCCACATCGACATCGACCCGTCCTCGATCAACAAGAACATCCGCGTCGACGTGCCGATCATCGGCGACGCCGGCAACGTGCTCGGCGATTTGCTGCAGGTGTTCAAGGCCGAAGCCAGGAAGCCGGACATCAAGTCGTGGTGGCAGCAGATCGCGCAATGGCGCGCGCGCAACTCGCTGTCCTACCGCAAGAACAACGATATCATCCTGCCGCAATACGCGATCCAGCGCCTGTTCGAGCTGACCCGCGGCAAGGATACCTACATCACGACCGAGGTCGGTCAGCACCAGATGTGGGCGGCGCAGTTCTTCGGCTTCGAGGAGCCTCACCGCTGGATGACTTCGGGCGGTCTCGGCACCATGGGCTACGGCCTGCCGGCCGCGGTCGGCGTGCAGGTGGCGCATCCGGACAGCTTGGTGATCGACATCGCCGGCGACGCCTCGGTGCAGATGACGATCCAGGAGATGTCGACGGCGGTCCAGTTCGAGCTGCCGATCAAGATCTTCATCCTGAACAACCAGTACATGGGCATGGTTCGGCAATGGCAGCAGCTGCTGCACGGCAACCGCCTGTCGCACTCGTACTCCGAGGCGCTGCCGGACTTCGTCAAGCTCGCCGACGCCTATGGTTGCGTCGGCCTGCAGGCGACCAAGCCGTCCGATCTCGACGGCGCGATCAAGGAGATGATCTCGATCAAGCGCCCGGTGCTGTTCGACTGCCGCGTCGCCGCGCTGGAGAACTGCTTCCCGATGATCCCGTCGGGCAAGGCGCACAACGAGATGCTGCTGCCGGAAGAGGCGACCGACGAGGCCACCGCGAAGGCCTTCTCCGGTGGCAAGGCGCTGGTGTGAGGACGGATCATGTTTGACCTCAACGAGCTCGAGCGCGCGCACCGGGTCGTCGGCACCGCAGTGCCGGCGACGCCGGCGCACGCCTGGCCGCTGCTCGCCGAGCGGCTCGGCACCGAGGTCGTGGTCAAGCATGAGAACCACACGCCGACCGGCGCCTTCAAGGTGCGCGGCGGCCTTGTCTATCTCGAGCGGCTGAAGCGCGAGCGGCCCGACGTGCCCGGCATCATCTCGGCGACGCGCGGCAATCACGGCCAGAGCCTGGCGTTCGCGGCAGGGCGTCATGGCGTGCCGGCGACGATCTACGTGCCGCGCGGCAACTCGGTCGAGAAGAACCGCGCCATGCACGCGTTCGGGGCCGAGCTCGTCGAGCACGGCGACGACTTCCAGGCCGCGCGGGAGGAGGCCGAGCGCCGCGCCCAATTCGTCGGCCTGCACATGGTGCCGTCGTTCCACGCGGACCTCGTGCTGGGTGTCGCGACCTACGCGCTCGAACTGTTCCGTACCGCGCCCGATCTCGACATTCTCTATGTGCCGATCGGGCAGGGCTCCGGCATCTGCGGCTGCATCATGGCGCGCGACCTGCTCGGACTGAAGACCGAGATCGTCGGCGTACAGTCGACCGAAGCGCCGTCTTACGCGCTGTCGTTTGCGGCCGGAAAGATCGTCACCACCGAGACCAGCAACACCCTTGCCGACGGCATGGCGACGCGGATTCCGGACGCGGATGCGTTCGCGCTGATCCGCAAGGGTGCATCCCGCATCGTGCAGGTCAGCGACGACGAGGTCGGGCAGGCGATCCGCGCCTACTGGACCGACACCCACAATCTCGCCGAGGGCGCGGGCGCTGCGGCGCTCGCGGCCGCGCTGCAGGAAAAGAGCAGGCTCGCCGGCAAGCGGGTCGGCCTGATCCTGAGCGGCGGCAATATCGATTTCGATCTGTTCCGGACCTGGATCGGAACGGATGCTGCGCCGGCCGCCGAGTGGGCGGTGGCGTGAACAGAATGTAAGGGGACGACCATGAACCAGCCCGCATCCGCCTACTTCCTCGAAGAGCGTCACGATCCCAACGAGACGCATACTTTGTCCGTGCTCGTGCAGAACGAGCCCGGCGTGCTCGCGCGCGTGATCGGCCTGTTCTCCGGCCGCGGCTACAACATCGAGAGTCTCACCGTCTCGGAGACCGAGAGCCAGAAACATCTCTCGCGGATCACGATCGTCACCACCGGCACGCCGATGGTGATCCAGCAGATCAAGCATCAGCTCGACCGCATGATCCCGGTCTACCGCGTCGTCGACATGACGCTGACCGGCAGCTCGATCGAGCGCGAGCTCGCGATGGTCAAGGTGCGGGGCGGTGGCGATCACCGCGTCGAGGCGCTGCGGCTGGCGGACGCATTCCGCGCCCGGGTGATCGACGCCACGACCGAGAGCTTTGTGTTCGAGATCACGGGCAATTCGTCCAAGATCAGTCAGTTCATCGACCTGATGCGTCCGCTGGGTCTGGTCGAGGTGTCACGAACCGGGGTGGCCGCGATCACGCGTGGGCCGGAAGGGATGTGAGTCATGTTGGCGCGCGACTGGTACTACACGCAACGGCGGCAGGTCGGTCTCGATACCGCGGTGGCCTCGATCTATGACGTCAGCGAGGACAGCGATGTCCGTGCCCGCCAGGCGCTGACCATGCTCGGCGTCAAGCCGGGCTGGCGGATCGCCGATATCGGCTGCGGCAACGGCGTGCTGGCCACCGAGGCGGCGCTGATGGGTGCCGAGGTCGATGCCATCGACATCTCGCCGGCGATGATCGGGCTTGCCGAAATCTATGCGCGCGACCGCAAGGCGAAGATCCGGACCCAGCCGGCCGGCCTGTTGTCGTTCGCCTACCAACCGAATTCCTACGACCTCATCGTCAGCGAGTTCACGCTGCACCATCTTCCGGACTTCTGGAAGGCGGTGGCGCTGTCGCGAATCTTCAACGCGTTGAAGCCGGGCGCGAACTTCTACCTGCGCGACATGGTGTTCGTCGGTATGCCCGACGGTGTCGATCGCGATGTCGAAGGATGGGCCGACTTCTCGATCAAGAATCACGGTTTCGAGCGCGAAAGCGTGATCACCCATATGCGCGACGAATACTCGACCTTCGGCTGGGTGATGGAGCGCATGCTGACCGAGACCGGTTTCACGCTGGTCTCCGTTGATTACCACGCGCCGCTGCACGGCACCTATCTGCTGCGCAAACCGAAGCCCGACGACCAGATCTAGATCCCGACCGAAACGGAAGCAAAAGAAGAACAACAATGAAGCCGGCCGATGTTGGCATCGCCGTCATGGTCGCGGTGATCTGGGGGCTTGCGTTCGTCGCAAGCCGGATCGCGCTCGATGAGTTCTCGCCGGAGCTGATGACGACGCTGCGCTTCGCCATCGCCGCGCTGCCGTGCCTGTTCCTGCGCAAGCCCGGCGTTTCCTGGCCGCTTCTGATCGCGATCAGCGCGACACTGTTCCTCGGCCAGTTCCTCGCACAGGCCTTTGCGATCGCGCATGGCGTTCCGGTCGGGCTTTCCAGCGTGATCGTGCAGAGCCAGGCGCTGTTCACCATCGCCTTTGCTGCCCTGGCCTTCGGTGAAATCCCGACGCGGACCCAGGCGATCGGCATCGCGATCGCCGCGCTCGGCCTGCTGATGATCTGCGGGACGGTCGGCTACGACTTCAGCATCGCCGCGTTTGCGATCATCATGATCTGTCCGATCAGCTTCGCGATCGGCAATCTTCTGCTGCGGCAGGCGAACGGCGCGCCGATGTTCGATCTGTTCGCCTGGCTGTGCCTGTCCGCCGCGGTGCCGCTTGCGGTGCTGACCTTGATCACCAACGGCCCGCAGCCGACCTGGCATGCGCTGACCCATATGTCGCTGACCGGGCTCGTCTGCATGCTCTGTCTCGGCAGCATCTCGACCAGCATCGCCTACTGGCTGTGGGGCCGGCTGCTGCGGGATTATCCGGCGGCGCAGGTGGTGCCGTTCGCGCTGCTGGTGCCGTTCGTCGGCTCCGCCGCCTCGAGCATCGTGTTCGGCGAGACATTCGGGCCGCTGCGCCTAGCCGGCATGGTCACCGTGATCGCCGGCATCGCCGTGATGCTGCTGTCGAAACGTCCAAAAGCTCTGCCGAAAGTCGCGTGAGGGCGCCATGTCGAATTCGCTGCTGTTCGCCTTTGTCGTGTTCGCCGTCGTGATGTTCTTCACGCCGGGCCCCAACAACATCATGCTGCTGTCGTCGGGGCTGACCTACGGCTTCCGCCGCACGGTGCCCCACATCGCCGGCATCACGGTCGGCTTCGCCTTCATGGTCGGCGCGGTCGGCGTCGGGTTAGGGGCCGTCTTCATCGCCTATCCGGTGCTGCAGACGATCCTGAAATATGGCGGCGTCGTCTACCTGATCTATCTCGCCGCCATCATCGCCATGGCCGAGCCGCCCTCGGCGGACAAGGACGACAGGGGCGGCCGCGGCCCGATGACGTTCTGGGGCGCCGCCATGTTCCAGTGGATCAATGCCAAGGGCTGGGTGATGGTGATCGGCACCATCACGGCCTATGCGGCGATTGCCGCCTTTCCCTGGAACATCGCGATCCAGGTCGGCCTGAGCCTGATCCTGGGCACGGTGTCCTGCGTCGTCTGGGCGCTGTTCGGGACCGCCTTGCGGCCGATCCTGACCTCGCCCCGGGCGATCCGCGCCTTCAATGTAGCGATGGCCATCCTGCTGCTGGCCTCGCTCTACCCGGTCTTCATGGACGCATGATGCCGCACCGCGCCATGCGAGATGAGGGTTTCCCCTGAGGGGGAAAATGCTCTAGACAACGCCGGAAATTCGCGGGCGCCCGGCGGTTCTGACCTTCCGAAAGCCTGATTCATCGGCCGATTTTGGCCCCCTTCAAACGAGGAAACCACGATGCGAGTTTACTACGATCGCGATGCCGACCTGAACCTGATCAAGGGCAAAAAGGTCGCCATCGTCGGCTACGGCAGCCAGGGCCACGCCCATGCGCTGAACCTGAAGGATTCAGGCGTCAAGGAAGTGGCGATCGCGCTGCGCAAGGGTTCGGCCTCGGCCAAGAAGGCCGAGAACGCCGGCTTCAAGGTGATGGAAGTCGCCGAAGCTGCCAAGTGGGCCGACCTCGTGATGATGCTGACCCCGGACGAGCTGCAGGGCGACATCTATCGCGAGCACCTGCACGACAACATGAAGAAGGGCGCTGCGCTCGTGTTCGCCCACGGCCTCAACGTGCACTTCAACCTGCTCGATCCGCGCGCCGACCTCGACGTGCTGATGATCGCGCCGAAGGGGCCCGGCCACACCGTGCGCTCGGAATATCAGCGCGGCGGCGGCGTGCCTTGCCTGATCGCGATCGCCAAGGATTCGTCGGGCAACGCCCATGACCTCGGCCTCAGCTATGCCTCGGCGATCGGCGGCGGCCGCGCCGGCATCATCGAGACCACCTTCAAGGAAGAGTGCGAGACCGACCTGTTCGGCGAGCAGGTGGTGCTCTGCGGCGGCCTGGTCGAGCTGATCAAGGGCGGCTACGAGACGCTGGTCGAGGCCGGCTACGCGCCCGAGATGGCTTATTTCGAGTGCCTGCACGAAGTGAAGCTGATCGTCGACCTGATCTATGAAGGCGGCATCGCCAACATGAACTACTCGATCTCCAACACCGCCGAATACGGCGAGTACGTCACCGGTCCGCGCATCGTCACGGCCGAGACCAAGGCCGAGATGAAGCGCGTGCTCGCCGACATCCAGGGCGGCAAGTTCGCCCGCGACTGGATGCTGGAGAACAAGGTCAACCAGACCTCGTTCAAGGCCACCCGCGCCAAGCTCGCTGCGCACCCGATCGAGGAAGTCGGTGCCAAGCTGCGCGACATGATGCCCTGGATCAAGAAGGGCGCGCTGGTCGACAAGAGCAAGAACTAAGGCGGAAATTGCAGGGCGAGCGCGGTTCGCTTGCCCTGCACGCCAAAAGCAAAAAGGGTGGGCGTGTTGCCCACCCTTTTTCTTTGTCGCGGAGGCGCGGAGGCCTAGAGCGTTTTCGAGCGAAGTGGATACCGGTTCGCGTGAAGAAAACGCGTCAAAACAAGAATCTAGAGCCCCGTTCCGATTCCATCGGAACGGGAAAAGCTCTAGCCGGCCGCCATCGGCTGCTTCTCGATCCTGTTGTGCAGCTGCCAGAACCGCACCGTGCGCTGCGCGGTCTCGAGCGAGAGCCGGCGGTAGTCGCGCTGCGCGATCTCGAGCGTCGCGTTGTCGAGCGGCAGCGGCAGCGGCCGCTTGCGCAGGATGGCTTCGACCGTCGGCCAGTTGAGCCGCGCCGAACGGCACGGGATCAGGATCAGGTCGGAGCGAAGGCCGAGCATCAGGCGTTCGATCATCGCGATCGGCATGTCGTTGAGCACGGCAAGCGCGACCGTGACCTCGTCGAGCTTGCCCTCTTCGGCGAACTTGTAGACGGCCGCATCGTCGAGCTCGTTCAGCTGCTTCATCAGCTTGACCAGCTCTTCGGCGATGCCGTAGTTGCGGCGCGGCGCCGCGGCCTCTTCCTGGGCGATGTCGTTCAGCACCTGGCTGATCTCTTCGCGCGCCCTGGGCGAGGCGATCGAAAGCAGACGGGCGCGCACCGTATCCTTGGCGCGCTGCAGCAGGTCGCGCAGCAGCTTGGCCGGAATGTCGATGCGCAGCCCGAGGATCTCGACCAGCTCGTCGTCGCCTTCGGCGCGGGCGACGATGCTGGAATAGCCGTTGTCGGAGAACTGCGCTCCGGCATTCTTGGCGAGACGCCGGATCACCTTGTCCTCGCCGCGGTCGATGATCACGTCGGTGACGGAAGGCGGCAGGTTTTCCCGCGCGGAGATCGCGAACAGGTGGTCCTGGCCCTTGCTGCTCGCGATCTCGCGCAGGGCGTCGTTCGAGAGGCGGCTGGAGTGGGTCAGCACGTCGCCGGCGACGCTGATGTCGTCGTCCCAGGCGAGGTGCTGAATCACCTCGAACGGCGCATAGTCGAGCGGCGCGAGCCGCTTGCTGAGCTCGGCCCGCGCGCGGGTCTCGACGCGCGCGACCAAGAGGCAGAGCACGTCGTCGAACACCTTGACCTGTTCATCGTTGAGGCGGTCGCCGTCGTTCAGGAACAGATCGGTGACCTGCCGCAGCGTCTGCACACGCTTGGCTGATGTCCCGTCCCGGACCGCATCCTCGAGTTCGGCAATAATCGATTGTGACGCCTGTTGCGCCATCGATGGGCAACCTTGTTCTTGTTGAATGACACCTGTCTGCGCACCATGCGGGGCGCGGTCTTACACCTGCGTTAAGGTGGAACCCGGTGCAAATACGGTGTGCGTCGCATCCTTAACAGGCTGCGACCGGACTCGATTCAATGCGCGCTTTCGGCTCAGCGGAAGCTGATGCCGGTGCATTTTAAGAGATCGTTTAGGACGATACGCGCCGCGCGACGGAAAAGATGTCGATCGACGCTGCACGTCCGCGCAATTGCGTCGAGCCGAGCGGCTCGACGACTAAATCCCGGTCCGGCGGCAGCAGGCGGAGCAGGTCGCCCGATACCAGCAGCGGACGGCCGGCCTCCTTGCAATGTGCCTGCAGCCGCGCCGTGACGTTCACGGTGTCGCCGAAATAGGCGATCTGTCGCCGCGAGTCCCCGCATTCCGCGATGACGACCGGACCGGCATGCATCCCGGCCCTAAACGCGGGCACCACGCCGAACTCCTTGCGATATTGATCGGCCCGCTTGGCGAGGCGATCCTCGATCGCGAACACGCAATCGAGATACCGCCGCGATCGCCCGCCGGCATTGCCCGGCCAGGTCACGATCACTTCGTCGCCGACATAGGCGTGGACTTCGCCGCCGTGCGACACGATCGGCTCGTCGATGTCGAAGAAGAAGCGCGTCAGCAATTCCTGCACGCGCAGCTCGCCCATCGACTCCGCCAGCGTCGTCGAGCCGACCAGGTCGAGAAACAGCAGCACGCGCTCCTCGCGCACCGGCTGCCGATAGCGTCCGAGCACGATGCCGAGCAGCGTATGTCCGCCGATCATCCGGACCAGCTCGTAGATCGTCGTGATCGGGATCGACAGCAGCAGGCCGACGCCGATGATCTTCAGGAAGGTTTCGCGCATCCACTTGGCTTCGAGCCCATGCCCGTAGAGCACGATTTCCAGCACGATCGCGGCCGCCGCAACGGTGACGGCGAGGATCACAGAGCGGCCGATCAGCTCGACGATGAGTGATTGCCGTCGCAGCCAGCCACCACGTGCGGCCAGATAGAGATGCGTCGCCCAGACGATCACCGTGAGGGCTGCGCCGTCGAGGGCGCTGCGCACATAATTCGAGACGGAGGCCTCGTCGGACTCATCGAAGGCATAGCGAAACAGCCCACCGACGAGCAGGCCGAACACCGCCAAGACGATCACAGGCGTCACGGCGCGCCGCATGGTCCCTCCATGCATATGAAATATCCTGCGCGGACCGGGAAGGCCAGCCGCAGCGCAGCCGGCGGTGACGGGATGCATCGCGGCAGCACTCATGTATGCTGCGACGAGAGGATCGATCCAACAAGGAAAGTGGCATGACATCGGCTGTCACGACAGGCGTGTGCAGGCTCATGGCCGTTCTGGCGGCCGTCTCCATCGCCTTCACCGCGCCGGTTGCCCGCGCCGGTGATCAGACCGTTGGCGAGCCGTCCTGCGACGGCGGCACCTACCAGATGGTCGAATGCCTCAAGGCCAAGACCGCGCAGTGGGACAAGCGGATGAACGTCGCCTATCAGAAGGCGTTGAAGGATGTCGCCGACGACAAGCAGCGCGAACAGCTGCGCACCGCGCAACGGCTGTGGATCCAGTACCGTGACGCCAACTGCCTGTATTACGACCTCGGCGAGGGCACCATCGCCCGGCTCGATGCCGGCGAATGCATGCGCAGCATGACCGAAGCCCGCGCTAAGGAACTGGAGAATCTTGGCCATCAGTGAGCCATCTTCCGGAGTCAGGACCGAGGTCATGACTGACGGAAAGAGCCAGGACGAATTGACCCAGCTTGCCGATGAGGCGCTGCGCGCCCAGCCCGGCTGCGAGACCGCGCGTGTGCCGGCGGTCGCAGCGCTGCCCGATGCGCAGATCGGGCGCAACTGGGAAATTCCGAACGTCGTGCTCGGTGACAGCCTGATCAGCGACGTCGACCGCGCGGTGCTGTCGGTTCATCGCCAGCTCGGCCGCAAGTTTCACCTGGTGTGAGGTGGCTCGATCTCAGCTCGCTTGCGCCTGACGCGGCGCAGGCCGCGCGGCCATGCTGATCATCCTGAGCGCGAACACGGCGGCGAGTGGCACGAGGAACAGCGCGTAGAGCGGCATCTCGGGAATTCGCTTGCCGAACGAGACCATGAACTGCAGCAGCAGATAGTAGCCGCCGATGAGATGCAGCCGGCGCCAGGCGCGCGGGCCCAGCATCGCAGCGGTGCGATCGAATGAGGTCGCGGTCAGCGCGATGATGAAGGCATAGCCGATGCCGCCGAAGATATACGAGACCGCCGAGGTCGCGGCAGCGAAACCGGGCGGATCGAGGATCGCGAAGCCTGTGATCGCGACCGCATGGATGGCGTGCGAGGCCGCGAAGGTGACGCCCAGGTAACGGCGGTTGCGGCGCTGCCAGTGCGTCCAGGCGTTCGGCCACAGCCGCGCCAGCGCCGCCGCCGAGAAAGCGAGGCAGAAGAACAACAGCGAGGTCCGCGCCGTGAAGCGGATCACCATCCGCACGCCCTCGACCTCGAACTGCCGCATCGCGGCGATCCAGATCGAAAGCCCGATCAGGGTGAGCGTGAGCAGGCCAAACAGCCGCCAGCCCTCGAACCAGTTGCGACGCGTCGCCATATCCCGCCTCCCGTCTATGTAATCACCAGTTACATTTCGCGCCGGCACGCGGTCAATCCGTGTAATCATCGCTTACATTCACAAGCGGGTGATGCTAGTGGTGCGCCATGCGCCGCCCCGCCAAAAGCCCGCCCACCGGCCGCCGGCCCGCCAAGCCGCGTCCGGTCGCGACGCGGGCGCGGGCGGCGAGGCCGTATCACCACGGCGACCTCCGCCGGGTCCTGATCGATGCCGCCATGCAACTGGTCGGCGAGGGCGGGCCGGAGGCGGTCAGCGTCCGCGAGGCCGCGCGCCGCGCCGGGGTCTCGCCGGGTGCGCCGTTCCGGCATTTCCCGAGCCGGGACGCCCTGATGAATGCGGTCGCGGAGGAGGCGCAACGCCGCTTTCGCGCCGAGATCGAGGCGGCGTTGGCCGAGGCGCCGTCAGGCGATCCGCTCGGCCGCTTCCGCCATCTCGGGATCGCCTATCTGCGCTGGGCGATGAAGAACCCGACCCATTTCGAGATCATCTCCAGCCGCCGCTTCTTCGACCACGACCGCTCGGCCGCCGTCTCCAGCGACAATGCCGAGTTGATCGGCCTGACCGAGCGCGCGCTGGCGGAGGCATTTTCAGCTGGCCAACTCGGGACGCGCGACCTCAGGCAGGTCCAGATCGCCGGCCGCGCGCTGGTCTATGGCTTCGCGCGGATGCACATCGACGGCCATTTGCCGCGCTGGGGTGTCGGCGATGCGGAGGTCGAGCAGATGGCTGCCGACATCGTCGATCTCTTCATCGCGGGCATCGCGAGCCACGCCGCGCCGGCCGCCAAAGTTTAAGGCACGCGCGCTGCCTGCCGCGGCCAGGCTGGGCGCGGCAAATTCATTGCGCGTTCATGACGATTCAATTACGGTTTTGTGACGCGGCCCAGACACCGGCTGTGCCGCATGCCTCCTGGCCGTTGCCAGTCAAGGCGGTGGCATTGCGCCGGGTTGTATTGCGTCCCGCCCATGGCGCCCGCGCCTCAGCAAAACTCCTCCGTTGCCGCACTGGCCGGCGGTCTTGCCGCGCTCGGCATCTGGCGGTTGATGGCGGTCGCGGCACCGCATTTCGGCGCGCTGATCCTGATGCTGCGCACCGAGACCGATTTCGGATCGCGGCTTTGCTTCCTGCTCACCTGGGGAATCCTGAACTTTCTGTTCATCGCGCTGCTGCGCCGGCCGGCGCTGTCGGGTGCGCTGTCGCTGACGCTGGTCGTCGTGTTGGTGCTGCTGTCGCGCTTCAAGCACGACGTGGTGCAGATGACCGCGAATTTCGTCGACCTGATGGTGATCGACCGCGACACCGCGGCGTTCCTGCTGACGATCTTCCCGAGCCTGCGCTGGTCGATCATCGGCGCCGGCCTCGTCACACTGCCCTTGATGTACGCTCTGTGGTGGCTCGATCCGTTCCGTATCCGCCGCCTGCCGGCTGCGGCCGCCTGCCTCGCCTGCACCGCGGCCCTTTCGGGTTATGCCTTCGCCTGGCCGGACGAAGCCTGGCGCGGCTATTACGACGACGGCTATCTCTCGAAGTTCGCGCGCTCCGGCGTCACGGCCGTGTCCGATTTCGTCGCCTACGGTTTCATGGAGTCGGATCCGACCGCGAGCGACCAGCTCAAGATGCCCCTGGTCGATGCCTGCCATCCTGCCGGGCGGCGGCCGAACATCATCATGATCCATGATGAATCGAGTTTCGACATCCGCGCGGCCTCGGGCGTCAAGGTGCCGCCGGGCTATGGCAGCCAGTTCAAGTCCTATGACGGCGTCGAGCGCAAATTCCTCGCCGAGAGCAATGGCGGGCCGAGCTGGTTCACGGAGTACAACGTGCTTGCGGGATTGTCCTCGCGCTCGTTCGGCCGGTTCTCCTATTTCGTCACCCGCATCGCATCGGGACGCGTGGAGCGCGGCCTGCCGTTGGCCCTGCGCCGCTGCGGCTACGACACGCTCTCGCTCTATCCCGCATTCGGCGCCTTCATGAGCGCGCGCAACTTCCAGACCACGACCGGCATCCAGCGCTTCTACGACGCGCATGACCTGCATGCGAAGGACGTCGAGCCCGACAGCTTCTTCTACGACAAGGCGCTGAAGCTGATGGCCGAGCAGAAGACGTCAGGCACGCCGCTGTTCGCCTTCGTCTATCTCGCCGCCAATCATTTCCCCTGGGAAACCAAATTCCATCCCGAGTTGCTGCCGTCGTGGAAGCGGCCGGGCAACACGCCCGCCGTCGACGAATATCTGCGCCGGCAGGCGATGAGCGCTGGCGACTATGCCGGCTTCGTCGCGGCGCTGAAGAAGAAGTTTCCGGCGCAGCCTTTCCTGATCGTGCGTTACGGCGATCATCAGCCGGAATTCTCGCCGCAGCTGCTAGATCCCGATCTCGACGAGGCCGGCATCGGCAAGAAGCTGATGGATTACGATCCGCGTTACTACGCGACCTACTATGCGATCGACGCCGTCAACTTCGAACCGGTGAAGAGCCCGGCGGTGATGGACACGATCGACGCCGCCTATCTGCCGCTGGTGATTCAGGAAGCCGCGGGCATTCCGCTCGACCCGTCGTTCGAGGAGCAGAAGGCGATCATGCTTCGCTGCAACGGCGCGTTCTATTCCTGCAAGGACGGCGCAGAAGCACGCCGATTCAACCGCCTGTTGATCGACGCGGGGATCATCAAGGGACTTTGAGCACGCTTCGCCCGCCTTCGGCCAAGGCGGAGCAATCGATTGTCGCCAATCGCAACTGTGATTTCGTCGCGAGCTCCCTGCGACGACCGCTCCGCACATCACAGCGATCGCATCGCGAACTAGACTAACGTCGGTAGACGAAGGTCGTCGCGCGAAACCTCGCGCATTACTCATTTGTAATTACGTTGCCGAGATTTCGTCACGATTGTTGCGATGATCTGTCGCGTCGCTGCCACGGTGTTCATCAGCGCGCAGCATCAAGTCAGCCAATCCCGCCCTTCTTGCAGGAGTGTTTGCCCATGCGAGCGCTCGATGTTGCGCGCCTTGTCGCCGCCTTCGGACTTGCTATCCCCCTTGCCGTTCCCTCAGCCTCTGCCGCGGAGCCGCCTCACGACATCAAGGGGCTCTACCTGATGACGGACTATCCGGCCGTCACCATCAGGCCCGGCACCACCTCCAACATCTCGCTGCGTCTGCAGAATTACGATCTCGGCCCGCAGCGCTACAAGCTATCGGTCGAGGGCGTGCCGAGCGGCTGGACCGCGACGCTGCTCGGCGGCGGCCAGCCGGTCGCAGCCGCGATGCCGGCGCCCGACTCCAGCGTGCCGCTGCAGCTTCGGCTCGACGTGCCCGCCAACGCCTCGCTCGCCGAGCAGACCTTGACGGTGAAGGCCGAAGGGCAGGGCAGCCAGGCGACGTTGCCGATCGTGGTTGCGCTCGCCAAGGAACTGCCGGCAAAGCTGACGGTGACGTCGAAGCTTCCCGAATTGCGCGGCAGCCCGAAATCGAATTTCGAATACACCCTGACCGTCAAGAACGACAGCGGCCGCAACCTGGTCGCAAGCTTCGCCGCGGCGGCGCCGCAAAACTTCGAGACCTCGTTCACCGAGGCCTATGGCACACAGGAATTGTCGTCGATCCCGATCGATGCCGGGCAGTCCAAGGACATCAAGCTCAAGGTGCGGCCGCCAAGCGCGATCGATGCCGGGCATTTCCCGGTCAAGGTCACCGTCAACGCCGAGGATGCGTCGGCGCAGACCGAGATCGCACTCGATGTCGCAGGCCAGCCGCAGCTTCAGCTCTCCGGCCGTGACGGGCTGCTGAGCGCGCGTGCGGTCGCCGCCGAGCAGAGCACGATCCCGGTCGTCGTCACCAACAGCGGCACCGCGCCGGCCGACAACATCGAGCTCGCCGCGACGGCGCCGAGCGGCTGGAAGGTTACGTTCCAGCCCGCCAAGATCGAGCGTCTGGTGCCCGGCAAGGACACCGAGGTTCAGGCGCTGGTGACGCCGAGCGACAAGTCGCTCGCCGGCGACTACCAGCTCGCGGTGCGCGCCACCTCGCGCGGCGAGACGGCGTCGAGCCAGTTCCGCGTCACGGTGAGCACATCCACCGTCTGGGGCATGGCCGGAGCCGGCGTGATCGGCGTCGCGCTGCTGCTGATGCTGGGTGCGGTTGCGAGGTTCGGACGGCGATGAGCGAACAGCAGAACAACAGTGCTGCACCACGGCCGGAGGCCGTCATCGCGGCTCGCGATCTCACCAAGCGCTACGGCAAGACCAGCGTCGTCGACGCCATCAATTTCGACATCGCCAAGGGCGAGGTGTTCGGGCTGCTCGGCCCGAACGGCGCCGGCAAGACCACGACCATCCTGATGATGCTCGGCCTCACCGAGATCTCGGCCGGCCGGGTCAGCGTGCTCGGCTTCGATCCGGCGCGGCAGCCGTTGCAGGTCAAGCGGCGGGTCGGCTACCTGCCCGACGCCGTCGGCTTCTACGATCACCTGACCGCGGTGGAGAACCTCGCTTACGCCGCCAAGTTGATGGGCCTTTCGATGGCCGAACGCTCGCGGCGGATCGCGGCGGCGCTCACCCGCGTGCGTCTGCTCGACGTCGCCGACAAGCGGGTTGCGACCTTCTCGCGCGGCATGCGGCAGCGGCTTGGGCTTGCCGAGATCATCGTCAAGCGGGCCGAGATCGCCATCCTCGACGAGCCGACCTCGGGTCTCGACCCGCAGGCGACGATTGAATTCCTCGACCTGATCAGGGAGTTGAAGGCCGAGGGCGTTACCGTGCTGCTGTCGTCGCATATGCTCGACCAGGTGCAGCGGGTTTGCGATCGCGTCGCGCTGTTCCGGGCCGGAAAGATCGCGATGATGGGTTCGGTGGCCGAGCTCTCGGTGCAGGTGCTGGGTGCGGGCTTCGTCGTCGAGGTCGAGGCCGATGGCGCGGGGATAGCCCGACGGCTTGCCGCGATCCCGGGCGTCGGCAATGTCGAGACGCTTGCCGATGACCGCTTCCGCATGACCGCCGACCGCGACGTCCGGGCCGATGCCGCGCGCGCGGTGGTCGCGGCCAACGGCGCGTTGCGGCGGCTCTCGGTCGACGAGCCGAGCCTCGAGGCGATCTACGCCCATTATTTCCAGGCCACCCCGTCAGGAGGCGTGCGCGATGCGGCGTGAGGGTTCAGCATTCCAGGGCGTCGGTGCCGTCTTCGTCAAGGAGCTGTCGGACAACATCTCGAGCGTCCGCATGCTGATGCTCGAGCTTCTGATCGTGCTGACCGCGATGGCGGCGCTCTATGAAGCGATCACCGCACTTCGCCAGAACACCGCGGAGGATCCATTCCTGCTGTTGCGGCTGTTCACGGTGAGCCAGGCGCCGCTGCCGTCCTTTGTCGCCATCCTCGGCTTCCTGATCCCGCTGATGGCGATCGGGCTCGGCTTCGACCTGATCAACAGCGAGCACAACCGGCGTACGCTGTCGCGGATCCTGGCGCAGCCGATCTATCGCGACGCGCTGCTGCTCGGCAAATATCTCGCCGGGCTCACGACGATCGCGATCAGCCTCACCGCGTTGTGGCTGCTGGTGATCGGCCTCGGCCTGATCTTCCTCGGCGTGCCGCCGGGCGGCGAGGAGATTGCGCGCTCGCTCGCCTTCCTGGTCATTGCGATCGTCTATGCCGGGGTATGGCTGTCGCTCGCCATGCTGCTCTCGATCGTGTTCCGCTCGCCGGCGACCGCGGCATTGGTGGCGCTCGGCGTCTGGTTGTTCCTGACCGTGCTGTGGCCGATGCTGGCGCCGGCGATCGCGCAGGCCATCGTGCCGCCCGATCCGCGCTTTGCCGCGCTCGGCCTCGATACGCCGGGCACTGCGATCTGGACCCAGCTGCTGCAGCGCTTCTCACCGAATGATCTGTTCGGCGAGGCGATGCTGGCGGTGCTGTCGCCGACCACGCGCACGCTCGGCCCGGTGTTCCTCGACCAGATCCGCGGCGCGGTGATGGGCGCCCCATTGCCGTTCGGCCAGAGCGTGATGATCGCCTGGCCGCAGACGGTCGGCCTGATCGCCTGCACCATTGTGCTGTTCGTCGCCGGCTACGTCCTGTTCCAGCGCCAGGAGGTCAGGGCCTGAGGCGGAGAGCGTGGCCGCTCAATGCGGCCCGATCTTCTGCCACAGCCAGCGCGCCACGGCGTCGGGCGACGATGATGCGTCATTGCCCGACGCGCGCAAATTCGCCTCGCGCATCTCGGCGATATCGATCTTGCCGAGTAGTGGCCGCAGCGCCGCCTTGAGCGTCTCGTCGTCGCGTCGCCTTGGCGACAGCAGCACGATGGCGTCATAGGGCGGGATGGCGTGCCTGTTGTCCTCGAGCGTGACAAGATCGTATTTCGCGATCAGTCCGTCGCTGGTGTAGCCCGCGATCACGTCGACCTCGCCGGAGGCGACCGCCGCATACATGAAATCCGGCTGCATCTGACGCTGGGCGCGGAACGCCAGCCCATAGGCCTTCTGGATGCCGGCCCATTCCGGCCGCGAGAAGAATTCATAGTCGCCGGCGATCGACATCGTGGCGGCGCGTGAGGCGAGGTCGGCGATCGAATGGATGCCGAGCTCTTCGGCGCGCTTCCTCGGCATCACCAGCGTATAGGCATTCTCGAAGCCGAGCTCGCCGAGCAGCGTGATGTCTTGCTTCGCCAGCGTCGTCTGCAACTCGCCCAATAGCTCGGCGCGGGGTTTGATGTCGGTGTGGTGGAACTGGTTGGCCCACAGCGTGCCGGAATAGTCGACATAGACATCGATATCGCCGGCCGTGAGCGCGTCGAAGATCACGTTGGAGCCGAGGCCGGCGCGGGTCGTGGCCGGAAGGCCGGCCGCTTGCAGCCGCTGCGTGATCAACGCCGACAGCACATATTGCTCGGTGAACGTCTTGGCGCCGACGACGATGCCCGCATGCGGGCGCGCGATCGCGGGCACCAGCGTCGCCGCGATCAGGGCGGCAATACCAAGCCCGCCGAGCGCCGTCCGGACGCGGCTGCGATTGCGCAGGCCGTTCTCGATCAGCGCCAGCAATTGGTCGACCACAAGCGCGAGCACGGCCGCTGCGAAGCAGCCGAACAGCACGAACACCCAGTTCTGGGTCTGCAATCCCGCGAAGATATAGTTGCCGAGGCTGGTCTGGCCGATCGGCGTCGACAAGGTGGCGGTGCCGATCACCCATACCGCCGCGGTGCGGATTCCGGCCATCATCACCGGCAGCGCCAGCGGAAGCTCGACCATGGTGAGCGATTGCCGTGGCGTCATGCCGACGCCCTGGGCGGCTTCCAGCACCGCCGGATCGACTCCCGACAGGCCGGTGATGGTGTTGCGCAACACCGGCAGCATCGAATAGAGCGCGAGCGCCAGCACCGCCGGCAGGAAGCCGAACGCGGAGAAGCTGAAGCCGAGCCACGCCGCGGTCAACGCGGCGAGCGCCAGCAGCAGGGGATAGAACAACGCGAGCAGCGCGAGACCGGGCACGGTCTGCACGATGCTGGCAAGCCCGAGCAACGTCGTGCGCAGCACCGGCCGGTTACGAGCGATGATCGCAAGCGGCAGGCTGATCAGAAGCCCGAGCGCCAGCGCGGCGACGCTGACCCGCACATGATTGCCGAGATAGTCGGGCAGATGCGCGAGCGCCTCGCTCCAGCGCGGATCGGCTGATAGATTCATGCGGTGTCGCCCCGCGGCAGCAAAGCGCCCAGGCGTTCCGCCTGCCGTCGCGGCGTGCGCATCAGTTCGCCGACATAGCCATCGGTGCTGGCCGAGAGCTCCGCCGGCGTGCCCTGGGCCAGCAGCCTGCCGCCACGCATCACCGCGACACGATCGGCCAGCAGCAACGCCTCGGTCATGTCGTGGGTGATCATGACCGTGGTCAGGCCGAGCTCGCGGTGCAGCGTTCGATAATCGTCGCCGAGCGCGTCGCGGGTGAGGGGATCGAGCGCGCCGAACGGCTCGTCCATCAGCACGATGCGCGGCTTCGCAGCCAGCGCACGCGCGACGCCGACGCGTTGACGCTGGCCGCCGGAGAGTTCGTGCGGCATACGCTCGCGATATTGTGAGGGGTCGAGCCGCACAAGGTCGAGCAGTTCGTCGACCCGCGCCGAGATCTCCGCCTGCGTCCAGCCGAGAAGCTTCGACGTGATGCCGATGTTGCCGGCGACGGACAGATGCGGAAACAGCCCACCGCTCTGGAAGACATAGCCGATGCGGCGCCGCAGCAGGATGGGATCGACGCGGCTGACATCTTCACCCTCGACGGCGATCCGGCCGTGGTCGGCTTCGATCAGGCGATTGGCGAGCCTCAGCAGCGTTGTCTTGCCGGAGCCTGAGCCGCCGACGATCGCCAGGAATTCACCCTCGGCCACGTCAAGCGAGACGTCGTCGACCGCCACCACGCGACCACTGTCAAAACTCTTGCCGACATGCGCATAGGCAATCAGCGGCGTTACGGGCATTCCAGGGCGACCTCATGTCTCACCGTCGTGAACGACAGTGATAGCCCATAAAATGGACTTTGACTTGAGGCGCGCGCCTGCGCCGTGTGGTTTCGCAGGCTGTTCCGGTCGAAGCGGATCAGCCCCGTCCGGGGCTGTGAGCACACATCACACTTCGTTCTTGGGTACGTACTTGCCCATGATGCATTTATAGCTCTGCAGGTGCCATTCGTGATACGGCCCCTTGGCGAGCCAATCGGCGATGCCGATCTGCGCATTCACTGCGCAGGCGCCCATGGTGATGCCGGATTGGTCACTCGTGGTGACGACCTTTTCCATGCAGAGTTGAGCATTGCAGAGGATGGCGACGAGCGTAACGAGCATGACGGCCTTTATCAGTGGGATTAACCCGGTCTGACCCGAATCATGCAGGGTTCATGCCACTATCAGCAGCTTTGGCGCCGCAGCGGGCAAGACCGGGAAAGTACGGCCGGAGCGAATCGTCACGCCCGTCAGCGCGTAGCCGCACGCCCGTAGATACGCTATAGTCGGTGCCCAACTACGACGTGAGATCGGGGCGAGCGAGGAACGTTGCGCGGTCGGGGGCTGCATCGATGATGACGTTACCTGAGTTGGCGGCAGGTGCTTTGGAGAAGTTTCTCGCCACGCATGTCAGCCGCACCTTCGGCGCTTCGCAGGCGCGCTTCGGCGAACTCCTGCCAGCCGCCGCGCGCATCGCGCTGGAATGCATCGGCAACAGCGACGCGCTCTACCACAATGTCGAGCACACGATGCTGGTCACGCTCGCCGGGCATGACATCATCCGCGGCCGCGCGCTGCACACCCACGTCACCGCCGAGGATTACACCCACACCATCATCGCCTGCCTGACTCACGACATCGGCTATGTGCGCGGACTTTTGAAAGGCGATGGACCCGATGGCTACGTCATCGATGCCTCCGGCAAGAAGGTGGTGCTGCCGCGTGGCTCGTCGGATGCCGGCCTGATGCCGTATCATGTCGACCGCTCGAAGCTGTATGTCCTCGACAGGCTCGAGGCCGTCCTTCCGCTCGATCGCGAGCGCGTCGCGCGCAACATCGAGGGCACGCGGTTTCCGGCGCCCGAGGGCCAGGAATATGACGATGAGGCGTCGATCGTCCGGGCGGCCGATTTCATCGGTCAGCTCGGCGATCCCAACTACATCAGGAAGGCCAACGCGCTCTATCACGAGTTCGAGGAGGTCGGCATCAACCGCCAGCTCGGCTATGAGTCGCCGGCCGATATCGTCGACCGTTATCCGCAATTCTACTGGAACATGGTTGCGCCGCACATTCAGGGCGCCATCAACTGCCTGAACATGACGGCAAGCGGCCGCCAGTGGATCGCGAACCTCTATAGCAACGTGTTCCGCGCCGAGCGCGAGGTGACGTTGTCCGGCCCGCAAATCTGACGCCGCGGCCTTTCAGCACGGATTGCGCTGCGTTCCCCAGCCGTTCGCGGAGTGTCCACATTTAGGCCTGCTTCGTCGTTGCACAGTCCGTGGAAATCAGCGACCTTGCGCCATGGATCCCTCCAGCGACCGTGTTTTCGACCGTTTCAGCATGATCTCCCGTTTCGCTCAATTGATTGCGGCTGCCATCCTCTGCTGGCCGGCGCTCGCCGTTGCCGCCGGTCCGGTCTACGACGTCGACCTGTACGCGTTGATGTCCGGCACTTGCCGCAATGTCACCGTTGCGGGCCGCAGCTACACCTGCAAGGCAGTCGCCTATTTCCACACGCTGCGCGGCCGTTCCGAATTCACCGTGGTGCTCGACGATCCCGCCGACAAGAGCCACATCATCTCGTTTTCCGGCGAGAGCACCGAGCGCACCCAGGACAATCTGTTCGAGCTCGCGGTCGACCGCATGTTGCTGAAGTCCAGCGACCGCCCGCGGGTGGATGGCCTGCCGGTGCCGCTGGTCGAGATGTCGACCGGCTCATGCCGTCAGGTCGGAAGCTTCATCACGCGGCAGGTGTCCACCATCTCCTGCGCCGCCACCGACCAGAACGGCAAGAAATACGAGCTGAGCTTCGAATCTGACGGCTCGCCGATGACGTTGCGCCGGTTGCGGCAATCGACGCTGCCGTCCGAACGGCAGCGGGCGCGCCAGATCGCGCAGCTCGAATGCCGTCTCAAGGCGCGCGCCGCGCAAGTGCTGCCGCGGGACACGACGGCCTTCATGATCCGCTGCCTCGGCGAGGGCGATGGTAAGCCGGCCGACGAACAGCGATAGCCACGCGCCCGGCGATCCGGACCAGGCTTGAGGAGAATTCGATGCGCTTGAAATTCACCATCATCATCGCCGCCCTCGGCGCTGGTCTCGCCGGGCCCGCCAACGCACAAATGTACGATCCGAATTATCCGGTCTGCATGGAAGTCTATGAAGGCAGGCTGACACCCGAGTACGTCGATTGCAGCTTCACGTCGCTTCCGCAATGCCAGGCGACGGCCTCGGGGCGGTCCGCATCGTGCTCGGTCAATCCATTCTACAAGGGTGCAAAAAAGCCGACCAAGGAGCGGGGTCAACGATACCGCCAACCCGGTAACTAGCGCTTGGACTGACCGTCAATCATGCCCGCATGGCCGTCGCGCCGCTGATGTGGTTGACTAACTCCGGCAGCTGTGGGGAAACCGTCCGAGCAACTAGGAGGGACCGATGCGCCTGAAGCCGTTCGCGATCGCCGCATTCGCAGTCGTCTTGGCCGGACCTGCAGCCGGGCAGGCTTACGATCCGAACTATCCGGTGTGCATGCATGTCTATGGCGGCCGGTTCGGCGGCGGAAACTATATCGATTGCAGCTTCACCTCGATCCCGCAGTGCCAGGCGAGCGCGTCGGGCCGTGGCGCGATGTGCTCGGTGAATCCGTTTTTTGCTCCGCCACCGCCTCCGAAGCGCCGGACGCATCGCCGCCATCACGCTTACTGATGCAGGGGTACCTGGTCCGTCGAACGCCGGCCGTCAGACCGGCAGGTTCAACGCATCGTAAGTGAACAGCCAGTCATAGCGCTCGCGCACCCGGTCCGGCTGCCATTCGCGCGAGACATAGGCGTCGGCGCCTTCGGCGTCGGCGAGCGCGGGATTATGGAAGCGCCTGGCATTCTCGGCCGACTTCACCACGATCGCGTTGGTCCGCGTCAGCCGCGCGGCCTGGTAGCGCTGTAGCGCCTCCTCGGGTGGAAAGCGTTCAAGACAGCGCGCCAGCACCATGCCGTCCTCGATCGCCATATTGGCGCCCTGGGCCAGGAACGGCAGCGTCGGATGCGCGGCGTCGCCGAGCAGGCAGGCGCGCCCGACGACGAAACGATCGAGCGGGTCGCGGCCGAGCAGCGCCCATTTGTAGGGAATATCGAGGTTTGCGATGATGGCGTGAATCTCTGGATTCCATCCAGCAAAGGCACCGCTGCAGGCCTCGCGCGTGCCGCGTTCGGTCCACGACTCGACCGACCAATTCTCGCCCTCAAAGATGCCGACGAAGTTCAACAGCGCGCCACGGCGCACCGGATAGGTGATGACGTGGCCGCCCGGGCCGACCCAGTTGGTGCCGACGTCGCGCCTGAGGGGTGGCGGTAGCTGTTGCATCGGTACCAGGCCGCGCCAGGCGGCCACGCCCGCGAAGAAGGGTTTGGTGTCGCCGCCGATCTGGCGGCGAATTTCGGAGTGCACGCCGTCGGCGCCGACCACGACGTCGCCGCGCCGACGCTCGCCATCGGCAAGGTGCAGCCAAATGCCATCGCCGTCCTGCTCAAACCCGATGCAGCGGCTGCCGAGATGCAGCCGCCCCGGTGCTCGAGCCTTGAATGCGTCGACCAGCACGCGGTGAAAGTCGCCGCGATGCACCATCCAGTAGGGCGCGCCATAGATCGCGCGCGAGGAGGCGCCGAGGTCGAACAATTTCCAGGTCCGCCCGGTGCTGAACAGCCTGATCTCCTTGCCCGAGGGCTCGCAGGCGATCGCCTGCATCTCTTGCTCGAGCCCGAGCGCGATCAGGACACGTGTGCCGTTGGCGCTGAGCTGGACACCGGCGCCGAGCTCGCGCAGCTCGGACGCCTGCTCGAAGATCTCGACCTCGATGCCACGCTGCAGCAGCGACAGCCCCGCGACGAGGCCGCCGATCCCGGCGCCGGCAATCAGCACTTTTGGCTTGCGGTGTGTATTCACGCGAACACCGCTATCTGCGCGTGATCAGGAAGTCGTCGGTGAATTCGCCGCGCGACAGCTTGACCGGGATCTCGCCGTCGCTGCCGATCTCGACGATCTCCGAGCCGGACTTGTTATCCTCGGGGGTCAACAGCTCGATGCGCTCGGCGATCCGCCCCGCCTGCCAATCGGTCAGCTTCCAGGCAAACCGGCCGCCGAGATCGCGCATGCCGAATTCGTCGTCGGCGGGCGCCAGCACCAGCGCGTCGCGCGAGACGGCGCCGGGAATCCGCTCCGCCACGGCAACGGTCTGCGGGTTCTCGGCAAAGCGCCGCAGCAGCTTTGCCAGGGCGGCGAGATCGGCGGCTTCACCGAGGAACAGGAACAGCGGATGAAAATCGCTCGGCATGTATTCAAATCGCAGCATGATCGTCGGTCCGTTGACTGGGACTACTCGCTGAGCACCTTGATGACGTCCTGGGCGTGGCACAGCTCCACCGTGCCGACGTCGGTGGGCCGTGCAGGGCACTCCAGGTAGCGCACCTGCAGCCACTGGCCATCGTCCATGTTCTCTACCACCTCGGCGACGACGCCGGCCTCCAGTTTCAGCCGCGTCCCCACCTTGATCGCCATCACGTCAATCATCGCTACCCTTGCTACCCTGACCTCGCCCGGAGTTGGCCTCGCTTAGAAGAACGTGGTGAGATTTTTGGCCAGCAGGATATTCTGTTCAAGCAATATCTCGCGCCGCGCGATCTTCCAGGCAGTGTCGGTCAGGCGCAGCGTGTCGTTGCGGCGGCCGACGAAGATGTAGGTCTCGTACTCGACGCGGTTCTGGTAGACGAGGAAGCGGCTGGTGACGTCCAGCTCGCGCGCCGCCTCGATATCCGGCCGCGCGCCCTTGATCTGCACATTGCTGACCATATGCGTGATGCGCGACAGCGGCTCCTCGGCATAGTGCACGCCGGTCAGGATCTGCTCGACCCGCTTGGTCAATGTCCACTTGTCCTCGTCGAACCAGCTGATGCCTTCGCCCCGTTTGGTGTTCTCGCGCGCGGCCTGCTGGCCGAACTTCACATTGCGGCGGATCGGCATGAAATAGCTGATGTCGTCGGTGAGTAGCTCGAGCCAGTCGCGGAAGCGCCGATCGTCGAGCAAATCGGCCTCGTGATAGTAGAAATCCTCGATATCGGCCTTCAGCCGGTAGTAGGCTGCGGATCGCTCGACCGCCGCGTTGCCGGCGTGTTGTTGCTTGTCCTGATCCTGAACGGTCGTCATCATCGCTATCTCCTCATCAGGCATCACAGGGTTGTCAGAGCGCCGGCTTGGGCGGGATCGGTCCGCCCTGCTGGGCGAAGCAGCCGACATCGATCACGGTGCCGGACAGCGTTTCCGCTTCCGGCGAAAGCAGGAAGGCGACCACATTGGCGATGTCGTCACCGGCGGCGACCCGGCCCGCGGCGGTGCCCGGCGCGCCCTTGCCGAAACGTGCCGCGTCGCCGCCGACACGGCCGAGGCTCATGCCGCTGACGATGCCGCCACCGCCGGGGATCACGGTGTTGACGCGGATGCGCTGGTAAAAGAAGTCGTAGGCCATCGCCGCGCTCAGCGCGACAACGCCGCCCTTGCTCGCGCTGTAGACCGCCATGTTCGGCTTGCCCCAGCCGGCGCCGGATCCGATGTTGACGATCGAGCCGCCGCCTTGCGCGATCATGTGCGGGATCGCGGCGCGGCTGGTCAAATACGGTCCCTTCAGATTGACGGCGATGATCCGGTCGAACAGCGCCTCGTCGGTGTCGAGCACGGTGCCGAGCGGGCCGATCGCGGCGTTGTTGACGACGCCGTCGATGCGCCCGAACCGCGCCATTGCGTGCGCGACCACCCTGGCGACGTCGCTCGCTTGCGACACATCGGCTTCCATCAGTTCGGCGGAGAGCCCTTCGCGATCAAGCTCTTCGCGCAAGGCCGGAATGGCGTTCTCTGCGGTACTCGAGACCTGCGGCGCTTCGAGGCCGAACGCCACCACCGCGTGGCCGCGCCTGATGAGGCCGAGCGTGATCGCGCGGCCGATCCCGAAGGTGCCTCCGCTGACGAGGACGGTTTTTGCGGGCGCGGTCATTCTGCGGCCTGCCGGTTGCCTGCGGGCGATCCGAGCAACTCGTGCCAATCGCCGCCCTGCATGTAGGTGGTCCAGCGGCGATAGAAGCCGCGCGCGATCTGCTCGGTGACCTGGGTCGAGACATCGCCGCCGAGCGGATGATCGGTCACGTAGGTGCCCATCGACTGCTGATAGTTGAAGGGATAGCGCCGCGCCACCGTGCCGGTGCTCGCCGCGGTCGCATAGAGCCAGTTCTCCATGTCGTCCTGCTCGGTCATGCCGGCCGGGCCGGAGTAGCGCATGTAGTAGCGGCGCAGATATTCCTTTGCTTCCTTCGGCGCGTCCTTGTCGACCAGGAAGAAGCGCCAGCCTTCGGTCGAGGTCGGGCTGTGCGGATGCCAGGCACAAAGTCCGCGCGGCTGGCGGCCGTGATAGGAGGTGTTGGGGAAGATCGTGCCGACGAACGGCAGCAACCGCGCCCCTTCGCCGAGCCGCCGCTTGCGCTCCTCGAAACAGTGCCGGAAGTATTTTTCGAGGATCGGGTTGTCGAGGAAGGACTCGATGTACTCGTTGGCCTCCGGCTGAATCGCGCTGTGCACGCCATGGCCTTCCGGAAAGCTGATCCAGACGTGCTGTGCCTTTTCCAGCTCGTCGTCGCGGCGGCCCTTCTTGCCGGCGGCAGCGCTCGGCCCGATGCCGATCAGGTCGACCGAGCGATGGCTTGGGTTGTGATAGGTGTCGCCGAGGAAATTCTCGGCCGCGAATTTCCAGTTGGCGGGGAACACCCATTTGTGGACCCCGATCACCTCGGAGCCGCCCTCGCGGCCGTCGCGGCAGTCGAGCGCCTGGTCGAGATGGATCTTGGCATCGCCGAGATAGGTGATGAAGTCGGGCGCGTCCTTGTCCCAGGTCGCCCAGATCGAGCCCTTGTAGTTGCAGAGCTTCGCCACCGAGACCAGCGAGTTGGCGTCGCGGTCGAGCACCCCGTCGTACAGCGTCCGGTGCAGCGGAACGCCCTGCAGCTTGCCGTCGGTGGTATAGGTCCAGCTGTGATAGGGGCAGGTGAACAACGACGTGTTGCCCTGCTCGTAGCGGCACACCTTCATGCCGCGGTGCCGGCACGAATTGAGGAAGACGTGGATCTCGCCCTTCTTGTCGCGGCACAGGATCACGGATTCCTCACCCATCCGCGAGGTGTAGAAGTCGCCGGGATTGGGCACCAGGCTTTCGTGGCCGACCAGCAGCCAGGCGCGGGTGAAGACCTTGTCGAGCTCCTGCCGGTAGATATCGGCGTCCACGAAGATCTCGCGGCTGATGAAGCCACCCTTGACGTCAACAAGCTGATCGAAATCGTTGCGAAGCGGCATCGGCTCCTCCTTGTCTGGCCTGCGCGACGGTCAGTCGCGGCGAATGATGGTGCGTCCTACTTGTCGAGCTTGCAGCCGCCGGTTCCCTCGGGGCGGAACGCCTTGTCGCCGGGGATGGCCGCGATCTTCTGGTAGTAGTCCCAGGGATATTTGCTCTCGTCCGGCTTCTTCACGCGGTAGAGCGAGAGGTCGTAGACGACGCGGCCGTCTTTCCGGATGTGCGCGGGACGGCCGAAGAAATCGACCGGCAGCTTGCGCATCTCGGCATTGACCGCCTTCGCCTCGTCGCTGCCGCCGGCTTCGATCGCCTTCAGATAATGGCGCACGGCGGCGTAGGTCGCGGCCTGCAATTTGGTCGGCGCGCGCTTCTCGATCTCGATGAAGCGCTTGGCGAAGGCGCGGGTGCCGTCGTCGTCATCCCAGTAATACTGGGATGCGATGTACATGCCCTGCGCGTCGCGCAGGCCGATCGAATGGACGTCGGAGATGAAGGTCAGCATGCCGACGATGGTCTGCCCGCCCTGTTGCAGGCCGAATTCATGGGTCTGCTTGACCGCGTTGACGGTGTCGGCGCCGGTGCCGGCCAGCGCCACCACCTTGGCGCCGGAGCTCTGCGCGGCGAGCAAAAAAGATGAGAAATCGGTGGTGTTGAAGGGATAGCGCACCGCGCCGAGCACCTTGCCGCCGGCATCGGTGACGGCGCGCGAGGCGTCCTTCACCATCGCGCTGCCGAACGAATAGTCGACCGCGACAAAGAACCATTCCTTGCCGACGCGGCGGCCCAGCTCGCCGACCAGGCCGGCCGACAGCGCGTAGGTGTCGTCGGCCCAATGCGTGACGACGGGCGAGCATTTGTCGCCGGTGAGGTCCGATGTCGCTGCGCCCGAGACCAGCGCGGTGCGGTTGCTCTGCGTCGCAAGCCCGGCAACCGCGAGACCGACCGAACTCACGGCGAGATCGGTCACCGCGTCGACATGTTCGACGTCGAACCATTGCCGGGCGATCCCGACCGCGACGTCGGGCTTGTTCTGGTGATCCGCCGAGATGATCTCGATCGGCTTGCCCAGCACCTTGTTGTGAAAATCCTCAGCGGCAAGCTTGGCGGCGGTCACCGAGCCCGGCCCGCCGAGATCGCGGCCGCTGCCGTAGTCGCCCAGCACTGCAATCCGCACCACGCCGTCCGAAATGCCCGAGCCGTCGGGTGCGGCGTGCGCCAGCGGCGTCGAGAGCATTAGCGTGGCGATCGCGGCGGCGGCCCATCTGCGCGAGGCGTCTGTCTGCAGCAAATCCAATCCTCCCGTCGATTTTCATATGTCCATCTAGTGGACATTATTCTCATAATTTGCGATACTATCCGCGCGGGCCGATTGGTCAAGCGCGCTGGATGCAGCGCGCCCCTGCCGAATCTGCGGATGTGGACGGATGGCAAAGAAACCGAAGGCGGAAGTTCAGGACGCGGAGCAGGGGGCGTCAGGCGTGCGGGCGGTCGACCGCGCCATCGCGATCCTGCAATGCTTCACGCCGGATCAGCCGGCGATGAGCGTGATCGAGATCCAGAAGCGGGTCGGGCTGAGCCGGCCGACGCTTTATCGCCTGCTGCAGACGCTGGCGCAGCGCGACCTGATCCAGGCCGAAGGCGACCCGCAGCGCTTCCGGCTGTCGCACGGCGTGATGAAGCTGGCCCATGTCTGGCTGAACGGTCTCGAGGTGGTCGCGATCGCGCGCCCGATCGTCGAGGGCCTGCGCGAGGCGACCGGCGAGACCGCAGCGCTGTTCCGTGAACAGGATGATCGCGGCATCTGCATCCTCGAATGCGAGAGCCGTCACGTGCTCTCGATCAGCCGCGGCGTCGGCCACAGTCTGAGCCTGATCCAGGGATCGACCGGCAAGGCGATGCTGGCCTTCATGGACCCGAAGCGGCAGGCCGCGCTTCTTGCCAGCATTGCAAAGAGCGCGGATCGCGCGCGGCTCGAGGACGCGCTGACCTTTGCGCGGCGCAACGGCTATGCGACCAGCCATGGCGAGATCTTCGCCGGCGCGGTCGCCGCCTCCGCGCCGTGTTTCGATCACCGCGGCGAGGTCGTCGGTTCGGTCGGCCTCTACGGACCGAGCGCGCGCATCGACGAGCGGAAGCTATTGGAATACTCAAAGCTGGTGCGCGAGGCGGGCCGGCAGATTTCGGTTCTGCTGGGCTATCAGGACGGCGCGCCCATCGCGTAGGGTTTCAACACCGCATAGAGCATGTCGTGCGTCGGCGTCGGGACACCGAGCTTGCGGCCGAGTTCGACCACCTTGCCGTTCAGCCACGGCAGTTCGAGCCGGTTGCCACGCTCGAGATCGAGCGCCATCGAGGCCTTCATCGCCGGCGGCGCGTGTCCGATGAAGTCGAGCACTTTCGTCAGTGCATCCGGCGGCAGCTTGATGCCGGTTGCGTGCGCGATCGCGATGATCTCCTCGCAGGCTGACACGAAGAGCGGGCGCAAGTCGGGATCGTCGCGCAGCTTGCCGATCGGCAGCCTGGTGACCGCGGTCATGCCGGCATTGGTGGCGAGGCCGACGAACTTCATCCAGAGCTCGGTATTGATCTGCTCGCTCAAGGTCGCATCGAACCCGGCTTTCAGGCAGAGATCGAGCAGCGCCTTGCCGCGCCGCGTGATGCGGCCGTCGAGCTCACCGAAGATCATGCGCATGAAGGTGCCGACCTGGTTGATGACGCCAGGCTTGATGATCGAGGCCGAGATCTGCGCCACGCCGCCCATCACGGCGTCGCGTCCGAGGATCGGGACCAGCCTGTCGGGCGCGTCGATGCCGTTCTGCAGCGGGATCACGGCGGTGTCGGGGCCGACCATCGGCCTGATGTGCTGACCGGCGCTTTCGACGTCCCACAGCTTGACGCAGAACAGCACGATATCGACCGGGCCGACACTTGCCGGATCGTCGGTCGCCTGGGTCGGGACCAGATGGGTTTCGCCGCGGCCGCCCTGAACCTTCAGCCCCTCGCTGCGCATGGCGGCCAAATGAGCGCCGCGCGCGATAAAGGTGACGTCGGCGCCGGCATGCGCGAGCGCCGCACCAAAGCCGCCCCCGACGCCTCCGGCGCCCACCACTGCGATCCGCATGATTGTCTCCTTGTCCGTCGCTTTGGGTCGCAGCCTCGACGATGTCGGCGCAATGCGCAACCCGGTTGCGCAATTGCGCAACCCGGCCTGTCTGAAAATCACGTGACCGCAGCCTTGTTTGCTACGCCATCTTCCTGCGTTGACTTGCCCGCCCGAACCGCTAAGCCATTTCGGAAAGCTCGGGAGGGAATGCGTGGCGATGACGGAGCCGACGGCGGTCGCGCTTGACAATGCGACGGTGGCGTTTCGGTTGGCGGATGGACGCGTCTATACCGCGGTCGAGCAGGCCAATCTTTCGGTTGATCATGGCGAGTTCGTCGCCATCGTCGGCCCGACCGGATGCGGGAAGTCGACGCTGCTGAACGTCACGGCCGGGCTGCTCAAGCCCGCGGCCGGAACGGCAAGGATCTTCGACAAGCCGCTGAGCGGCCTCAACCGTGATGCCGGCTACCTGTTCCAGGCCGATGCACTATTCCCCTGGAAGACCGCGATCGACAATGTCGCGATCGGGCTCGAGATATCAGGCACACCGCGCGCCGAGGCGCTTGCGCGCGCGCAGAAATGGCTGACCTCGGTCGGGCTCGGCGCCTTCGCCAATCGCTATCCGCACATGCTCTCGGGCGGCCAGCGCAAGCGCGTTGCGCTGGCGCAGGTCCTGATCCGCGATCCGAAGATCCTCCTGATGGACGAGCCGTTCGGTCCGCTCGACGCCCAGACCCGGCAAATCATGGGCAATCTGCTGCTGGAATTGTGGAGCGCCGACCGCAAGGCGGTGCTGTTCGTCACCCACGATCTCGAGGAAGCGATCGCGCTGGCCGATCGTGTCGTGATCATGTCGGCCGGCCCCAGCGCGCGCATCATCGGCGACTGGCGCATCACGCTGCCGCGGCCTCGCGACATCGCCGAGATCCGGATGGAGAAGGATTTCCATGCCCTGCACCGCGAGATCTGGGGCGTGCTGAAGGACGAGGTGATGAAGGGCTATGTGCAGTCGACGCAGGCGGGAGCCGCCTGATGCCGCGCGTCACGTTGCTGTCCCTGCAGGTTCTGGTCGCCGTCGTCACACTGGTACTGTGGCAGCTCTTCTCCACCGTGCCGGTGTTCGGCAAGGTGCTGTTGCCGCCGTTCTTCTTCTCCAATCCGCTCGACGTCTTCAGCCAGATCGTGAAATGGTTCTCGACCGGGGTGATCTGGAAGCATCTTGCGATCACGCTGTGGGAATCCATCCTCGCCTTCGTGATCGGCTCGGCCGGTGGCATTCTGGTCGGCTTCTGGTTCGCGCGGCAACCGCGCGTCGCCGCGGTGTTCGATCCCTATGTGAAGATGGTCAACGCGCTGCCGCGCGTGGTGCTGGCGCCGATCTTCGCGCTGTGGTTCGGGCTCGGCGTCTGGTCCAAGGTCGCGCTCGGCGTGACCCTGGTGTTCTTCATCGTGTTCTTCAACGTCTATCAGGGCGTCAAGGAAGTGCCGACCACGGTGCTCGACAATGGCCGCATGCTCGGCATGAACGAGCGGCAGCTGATGCGCCACGTCTACTGGCCCTCGGCGCTGTCCTGGATGTTCTCCTCGCTGCACACCTCGGTCGGCTTTGCCGTGGTCGGCGCGGTGGTCGGCGAATATCTCGGCTCCGCCGCCGGCCTCGGCTACCTGATCCAGCAGGCCGAAGGCGTGTTCGACGTCGCCGGCGTGTTCGCCGGCATGTTCGTGCTGTCGGCCTTCGTCATCCTGATCGACATGGGCGTGACGATGGTCGAGAATCGGCTGCTGGTGTGGCGGCCGACGGCGGTGACGCGGGACTAACCGTCATTGCAATCAAGGAGGCCGCCTCCGTTGGCGGCCTCGACGCGTTCTGAGCGCGAAACCGTCAGGTCTTGTATCCCTGGCTGTGGCACCACCACGAAATGCCATTGGTATCGTGGCCAAACTTGAGCAGGGATTCCCTGCATTCGTTGAAGTTGTGGAAACGTTTGACGCCCTCTGGCCAGCAAACCACCGGCGTAGGATTGGGCCAGCTGCTGGAGACGGAGCAGGGTGCTCCCGAGGCTGCCTGCTTAGCGAGTGCGGGTTTATTCTCAGCATTTGCGGGGGCGATCGACAAGATCGCGACAGCTAGGCCCGCGAGGAGTGACGTGGCTTTCATGGCTATCTTCTCCCTAATCCCACCGTTGGGTCGGTGGTGGGGTACTATACCATAGGTCGCATCAAAGGAGCGCTTCAATTCGCGTTTCGTTTCGTGAACGGCGCCGACGATCACGTCCGTTCATTGCGCCGGTGCGGCGTTCATCAACCCGCGAATCTTCTGCGTCACCTCGGGGTCGATCGGATTGTAGACGATCATGCTGAGGTCGGGTCGGCCGTCGACCGCGAACGCCGAATATTCGAACCTGACCGGGCCCAGGATCGGATGCCGGAGCTGCTTGACGCCTTCGCCGTGCGTTCGCACGTCGTTGTCGCGCCACAGCGCGGCGAATTCCGGACTGAGCCGGCAGAGCTCGTCGACGAACGGTTGCACCTCGGCAGCGGCGCCGGCGCGTGCCGCGTCCACCCTGAAGGCGCCGACCACGAAGCGCGCCACGCTGGCCCAGTCATGTTGTGCGGCGCGGACGCGCGGATCGAGGAACATGAAGCGCAGCACGTTGCGCTCGCGCGGCGGCAGCGATCCGTAGTCCGTCAGCATCACGGTCGCGGCCCGGTTCCAGGCGACGATATCCCAGGTCGCGGTGCGTATCACGGCGGGGCGCGGCTCCAGCGCGTCGAGCACGCGCTGCAGCCGGGGCGTGACGCCTTCGCTCTTCTGGTAGCGCACCTCGGGCGTGCGGCCGAGACCGAGCAGGAACAGATGCTCGCGCTCGACATCGGTCAGCATCAGCGCACGCGCGATGCGGTCGAGCACATCGGCCGAGGGCGCGCCGCCGCGGCCCTGTTCGAGCCAGGTGTACCAGGTCGCGCTGATGTTGGCGCGCTGCGCCACCTCTTCGCGGCGCAGGCCCGGCGTGCGCCGCCGCTCCGGCGGAAAGCCGAACACGGCCGGATCGAGCTTGCTGCGGCGGTCCTTCAGGTAGGCGCCGAGCAGGTTCTCTTGCGCGAGCGGTTCGCTCATCCTGTTAGCTATTATACCATGATAAGGTCACTACTTTAACAGGATAGCGCGCAGGGCCAGATTTGTCTCCAGCGAAACCTGGAGACTTCCTCATGCGTGTGTTCGTCACTGGTGCCACCGGATTCATCGGCACTCCCGTCGTCAAGGACCTGATCGCCGCCGGACATCAGGTTCTTGGCATGGCCCGTTCGGACGAGGGGGCGAACGCGATCTCTGCCGTTGGTGCGGAGGCTCTTCGCGGCTCGCTCGAGGATCTTGATAGCCTGCGCAAGGGGGCAAGAGCTTCGGATGCTGTCATTCACCTGGGCTTCGTTCACGACTGGTCCAATTTCGCGAAGAGTTGCGAGATCGACCGCCGCGCCATCGAAGCCCTGGGTTCTGTTCTGGCTGGATCGGACAGGCCATTGATCGTAACCGGGGGCTTGGCGGGATTGGCCAAGCCCGGCCAGATCGCGACCGAGAACCAAACGATATCGCCGGATTTCCCATTTCCCCGCGTGTCGGAACAGACGGCCCTGTCGCTGAAGGGCGTCCGCGCGTCGGCCATGCGTCTTCCCCAGGTCCACGATCCTGTCAGGCAGGGTCTCATCACCCCCTTGATCGCGGTGTACCGCGAAAAGGGCGTGTGCGCCTATCTCGGCGACGGGCAAAATCGTTGGCCGGCGGCGCATGTTCTCGACGTGGCGCGTCTCTACCGGCTGGCCATCGAAAAGGCTGAGCCGAACGCAAGGTATCACGCCGTCGCCGAAGAGGGGGTCTCGATGCGCGATATTGCCGAAACGATCGGACGGCGGCTGAAGCTGCCGGTCAAATCCATCGCCCCGCAAGAGGCGCAAGCCTTCTTTGGCTGGCTCGGCACGTTCGCGGCCTACGACATGGCGGCCTCCAGCGAGCAGACGCGCAGGAAGCTTGGATGGCAACCGACCGGGCCGGGGTTGATTGCCGATCTCGAACAGCTGGTCTACTCCGCCCAGTAAGAAGCAGCGCAGCAGGATGCGTAGAATGGGTTAGCCGACTGCGTCCGCCGTAGCTCAACGAGCGAAGGCGGAAGGCGTAACCCACCATTTCTCCGCGGGTGAGCAGAGTTGGCGGGTTACGCTTCGCTAACCCGCCCTACGCAGCCGATTACAGCGGGAAGCAGCGCATGTAGGCCGCAAACAGCTTCTCATCGCTGTAGCTCACCAGCTTTGCGTCGATCGCGTCCGCAAGTTCGAGGTCACGATTCTGAATGCGCAGCCATGCCTGCGAGTCAGCGGTGATGGTCAGAGCCGCCTCTCCGACATGCCGTCCCGGCACGACCTGGAGATCCTTGCCCTTGATCGCAACGGTGATATCCAGCGCACTCGCGCCGGTGAAGCGCAGATGCGTCGCGAAATCGAGACCTCGCGCCCGGCCGCGCTGAAATCCGAGCGAGAGCGAGAAGATATAGGCCTGCAGGCTGCCGGTATGGCGGCCGGACGTGACATGATGAAGCTTCTTGTGCGGAAAGCGCCGCGTCACCGTGTCCTCGGCGTCGGTATCCGGGATCACGTAGACGAACTCGTCCTTGTCGATCAGCGGCTGCACCACATCGGCGAAATGGGCGTCGCGATCGTGCAGGAAGGGGCCGATCACGTCTTCGCCGGCCGGGCAGGCCGAGATGCAATAGGCCGCCTTGTAGCCCGGCTTGAACGACAGCGATTGCCAGATGTTCAGCGTCTCGGTGCGGGGAACGCGGGCGCGATAATCTCTGGCGTCCTTTGAATCCGCGACCTTCTCCACCCACTGCGAGAAGTTGCCGAGAAAGTCGTGATAATTGTGGGTGTGGCAGGACAGGAAGTCGAAGCCGCCGTCCGGCTTGATGGCGCCGACCGGGCAGGCGGCGACGCATAATTTGCACTCCAGGCACGGATTGTAGTCGATCGGGTGGTCATGGGCGTCGACCTCGCATCCGAGCAGGATGGTGCCGAGCAGGACGAAGCTGCCGAATTTCGGATGGATCACGCTGCGATGGATTCCCATGCGGCCGAGACCGGCTTCCACCGCGATCGGTTTGTGCTGGACCATCATGATCCTGGGCAGGTCCATCTCCATCGGGAACGCGGCAACCGAGTTGCAGGCCGGGATGCCGTGCTCGTCGAGCGCGCGAACGATGGCGCGCGCGGTTTCGTTGACGTGATCGTAGGTGCTGTGGAATTCCTCGTTGGCGACCGAACGCGAGGGCGAGCGCACCGGCTCGCGGTTCATGTGGCAGACGATCGCGAGCAGGGAGCGCGTCCGGCCATAGACCTTGCGAATGAAGTCCCGCTGCGGCGCGATGGCGGCCCGTTCGAACTCGATGATGCCGACATCGTCGGCTCCGCATCTGCGCGCGATGTCCTTGATCAGTTCCGATGAAACCGGGACGTCGCGGACCGGTTCGCTGCTGCGCGCGCGCACGGCCCTGACCGTGGGGTGATCGTCCAGGCTCATGTTGCAGCCTTTTTGAAATGACGGTCGTCATATTATGGACCGGCCGGACGCGAGGCAAGTGAATTATCTGTCAAGCGTCATGTAATGGAACCCGGCAGTTGTGCGCCTGACAAATGTGCTATGCGTCGATTGAGCCCTGCAAGCTCCGTCATCCTGAGGTGCGAGCGGAGCGAGCCTCGAAGGATGAATCGGCCCGGCTGGTGGCCGTCGACCCTTCGAGGGCCGCTGAAGAAGCGGCCACCTCAGGGTGACGGTGCTTGTATGACCCTTCTCGCGAAGACGGCGAACGGGCCGTAATCAATCCAGCAGCTTGGTATCATCCGGCGCCTGCGGCGGCGTCTTGATCGCGATGGCCTTGATGGCGCGGCCGTTCGGCTTGGTGCCGCCATGCGGCGTGCCTTTCGGGATCACGATCAGGTCGCCCGGCTTCACCGTCACTTCCTTGTCGCCGAGCCAGACCGTGCCGGTGCCTTCGAGGACGAACTGCATCTCGTTGGTGTTGGGATGCATGTGCTTCGGCACATTGCCGTCCTGGATCGAGACGGTGGCGCCATCGGCGGAGACGAACATCTTGGAACGGAAGCCGACCTTGTTGGCGTCGCCGAGCTTGTCGCCCTCCATCTCGCCGGTGTGGATGACCTGCGCCGTGATGTTCTCGGCGGCGAGCGCCGGCCGCAGCAAATGGGTGACGCCACAGCCCGCGGCAAAGGCGGCAGCGATCGACAGCGCGGTTGCAATACGATTCATGAAGACCTCCCTTGATGTTTCCCCTGAAGTATTCTTGGTGCTTCTAGCTTTGGCGCTTCTTCGGCGTTTTCTGTGTCCACGATGCTATGCCGCAGCCGCAGGCTTGACCAGCTGTCGGAAAGTCGCCTTCTCAAGGCCTCCCGGCTCCTCTATCTTGCCGGGCAGTCGAACGGAGGACGTCATGAACAAACTGCTCGGCAAGCTTGCCGGAATGCTGCTGGCGCTGACCCTGTCCACGGGTCTTGCCGCGGCGCAAAGCAAGATCACCATCGCGGTCGGGGGCGGCGCCTGCCTGTGCTATCTGCCCACCGTGCTGGCCAAGCAGCTTGGCGAATATGACAAGGCCGGGCTTGCGGTCGAACTGGTCGACCTCAAGGGCGGCTCGGACGCGCTCAAGGCCGTGCTCGGCGGCAGCGCCAACGTCGTCTCCGGCTATTTCGACCACTGCGTCAATCTCGCGGCCAAGAAGCAGGAGCTGCAGGCCTTCGTGGTCTATGACCGCTATCCCGGCCTCGTGCTGGTGGTCTCGCCGAAGCACACCGGCGAGATCAACTCGATCAAGGATCTCGCCGGCAAGAAGGTCGGCGTCAGCGCGCCGGGCTCCTCGACCGACTTTTTCCTGAAGTATCTGCTCAAGAAGAACGGCCTCGATCCGGCCGGCACCGCCGTGATCGGGGTCGGCCTCGGCGCCACTGCGGTGGCGGCGATGGAGCAGGGCCAGATCGACGCTGCCGTGATGCTCGATCCTGCCGTCACCGTGCTGCAGGGCAGCCACAAGGATCTCAAGATCCTCAGCGACACCCGCACCCAGCACGACACGCTCGCGGTGTTCGGCGGTGAGTATCCGGGCGGCGCGCTGTATTCGACCGCGGCCTGGGTCAACGGCCACGAGAAGGAGGTGCAGGCGCTGACCAACGCAATCATGGCAACGCTGGCCTGGATCCATTCGCATTCGCCCGAAGACATCATGGCCAAGATGCCGGACGAGATCGTCGGCAAGGACAGGGCGCAGTATCTCGCGGCGCTGAAGAACACGATCCCGATGTATTCCGAGACCGGCAAGATGGACCCCAAGGGTGCGGAAGCCGTGCTCGCGGTGTTCAGCGAAGGGTCACCCGATGTGGCGAAGGCCGGCATCGACGTCACCAAGACCTACACCAACAAGTTCGTCGATCAGGTCAAGAAGACCACCGGAAACGCGAAGTAAACACGTTCAGATATGCAGTCTCCGCTCATTTGTCGGGTCACCGCGCTCGACCTTGCCTTGCAGCAGCGTCCCTGGTCGTTCGCCGATCAGCGGCGCGCCGAGATCGACGCGCATTTCACCGAGCAGCAGCGGCTGAACCCGAACCTGTGGAACGGCCGCGTCCTGCTCGGGCGCGATCCGGTCTTCGCCGGCGAACGGCTCAGCGCGAGCTATTTCGAGACCGATTTCGCCAGCTTCCTCGCCTGGCGCGACTGGGGTTTTCCGGATAGCGAGGTGTTCAACGGTTTTGGCATGGGCGCGCTGCTCGCCAGCGACGGCGCCTTCGTGTGCGGGGTGATGGGCGAGCAGACCGCGAATGCCGGACGTATCTATTTTCCTTCCGGCACGCCCGATCTCGACGACATCAGGGGCGAAACGGTGGATATCGCCGGCAGCGTGATGCGCGAACTCGAGGAGGAGACGGGACTGTTGCCGTCGGATTGCCGCGGGGACGCCGACTGGCACTGCATCTACACCGGGCCTGCGCTTGCGATGATGCAGATCCTGCGCGTCGATATGCCCGGTGACGCGCTGCGTGCGCGGATCGAGGCCAATCTCGCACGCCAGGCAAATCCCGAGCTTGCCGGCATCCATCTGGTGCGCAGCCGCGCCGATCTCACTCCCGCAATGCCGCGCTTCGTCACCGCGTTCATCGAGACGCAGCTGCCGGCCTAGGCAAAGGAATGCGCATGACCGAGCAAGCCACCGCTGCCGCTGCATTGACACCGGCAATCGCCGATGGCGCCAAAACGATCAAGGTCATCATTTCGGGTGGTTTCGCCGCGGTCTACCGCGACGTGCTGCCTGAATTCGAGCGAAGCACGGGCATCAGGGTGGAGACTGGATCTGGCGCGTCGGAGGGCTCCGGTCCGAAGACGATCCGGCACCAGCTTGCGCACGGCACCAAAGCGGACGTGGTTATCCTTTCGCGCGAGGGACTTCGAAGTCTGACCGAAGACGGCCGAATTCGTGCGGGATCGGAAGCCGGACTGGCGACGGCACCTTTGGCCGCGGCGGTTCGAGCAGGCTCTCGCAAGCCGGACATCGGCAATGATGTCGCGCTCAGGAAAGCCTTGATCGACGCCGGCCAGGTGGTGGCGCCGAGCAGCACGAGCGGACAGTACGTCCGCGACAAGGTTTTCCCCAAACTGAACTTGCCGGACACGGTCAGGCTCACCCTCGAGGCGCGCGGAACCGAGGCGGCCGAAGCGCTGAGAGGCGGCAAGGCAAATCTCTCGATCGGCCCGACCAGCGAACTGGTTCAGGAGAGCGGCATCGAAGTTGTCGGTCTGCTGCCGCCAGATCTCCAGCTGGTCCAGACCTTCACGGCCGCGATCGTCAGCGACGCGCAAGCGCCGGAAGCAGCCAAGCGCCTGATCGATTTTCTTGTCTCGGACAGCGATATTTTGCTCGCGGCCATCAAACGAGCCGGCATGGAACGGCCCCGCGGATAAATTGCCGTCGCCAACCGCACGCCCCAGCATCGCGCGTCGGCACCATTCCGCCGAAACTTTGCGCAAGCCTGCGCGGTGCGGACGCAGCCATCGCGCTTGACATCATCGGCCGCTCCCCCTGTGATAGGGCGGCACGACAACAAAAAATGCAGTGCACAATCTCTGGGGAGGGATTCATGCCGGTCAGGAGGGCTGCCCGCTGGCTTGCGGGTCTATCTGTCGCGCTTGCGGCGCTTGGTGTGGCCAATGCAACGCATGCGCAGGACAAGAAGATCAAGATCGGCGTGATCTTCGATTTGACCGGACCGCTGGCCGGCGGCGGCTCCGAGCTGCAATACACCGGCGTCAAGATCATGCTCGACCATTACGCCAAGACCGGCGTCGAGGGTTACAAGGTCGAAGCCGTCTATGCCGACGCGCAGAGCAAGCCCGACATCGCGATCAACGAGGCCGTCCGCCTGCTCGAGCAGGAAAAGGTCGACATGGTGATGGGCTTCTTCTCCTCGGCGCAATGCGTGCCGGTGTCGGCGCGGGTCGAGCAGATGAAGAAGTTCATGTGGATCACGACCTGCATTTCCTCCGGTGTGTTCGACGGCAAGAACTACAAATACGTGTTCCGTCCGCAGGCCGCCGGCAACCAGTACGGCATGATGACGACCGACTTCATCGCGCAATACTCCATGTCCAAGTTCGGCAAGGAGCCGAAGGACCTCCGCGTCGCCATCATCCATGAGGACGGCGCCTATGGCGTCGACGTCTCCAAGGGCAATGAGGCCGGCGCCAAGAAGGCCGGCTTCAACATCGTGCTCAAGGAGGGCTATTCGGCGACCGCGCCCGATTTGTCGGCGCTGGTCACGAAGCTGAAGCGCGCCAAGCCCGACGTGATCTTCCACACCGGCTACAATCCGGACATTACCCTGTTGTTCCGCCAGGCCCGCGAGCAGGGGCTGAAGTTCGGCGCCATCGTCGGCCACGGCGCGGGCTACGGCGTCTACGAGAAGCTGAAGGAAGGCCTCGGCGCCGACGCCAACTATCTGTTCAACACCGACCCGATCTCGATCTGGCTTGCCAACCAGAAGAGCATGGATCCCAAGTTGCCGCCGGTCATCAAGATGGTCGGCGAGGAGTTTGACCGGCTGAAGCCCGGCGTGCCGATCCGTTCCGCCCATGTCGGCATCGGCGCGGCCAATGCCTACGTCTTCCTCGACGACGTCTTGCCGCGCGCGATCAAGAAGTATGGCGGCGTCGATCCGGATGCGCTGCGCAAGGCCGCGCTCGACACCGACATACCCGAGGGCGGCACCATGCTCGGCTATGGCGTGAAGTTCTACGGCGAGGGGGAGCAGTATGCCGGGCAGAACGCGCGCTCGTTCCCGGTGGTGCTGCAATATATCGACGACAAGTCCTATGTGGTGTGGCCGAAGAGCCAGATGCAGCGCGAGACCGAGCTGCCGCTGCCGGCCGGCACCACCTACAGCTACAAATAGCTCGCGCAAGATGAGGTTAGATCGAATAGTTGCCGCGAAAAAACTGCGCTCCCTCTCCCGCTTGCGGGGGAGGGCTGGGG
>NZ_JBXEJO010000066.1:0-54954 GCF_056837965.1 Bradyrhizobium ferriligni | reverse complement strand
ACCCCAACCCTCCCCCGCAAGCGGGAGAGGGGGCGCACCGCCTTTGCGACTGCCACTTGGCCTAATTCCGTCAACCGCTAGGACCTGACCCAGCAGGCCTCGATCTTCTTCGTTAGTCAGTCCGCGTCGGATGCGGCAGCGGGACGCTTGAGATGCGCGTCCCGCTCCTGCACCATGCGACCAACCGCGGCTCTGACCGCGGCATCGCGATCGGCTGCGATCGCCAAGAAAGATGACTGGGGAGAAACTCTCGATGAACCGCCGCGAACTCCTGCGCGCCGCTGCCGCATTGCCGCTTGCGCAGACTGCGCTCGCCAACTCCGCGTTTGCGCAAGGCGCCTATCCCAACCGCAACATCACGATGATCGTGCCGTTTCCGGCCGGCGGCCAGGCCGACCTTGCGGCACGGCCGGTGGCGCTCGCGCTGGAGCGCATCCTCGGTAAGCCTGTGATCGTCGACAATCGCGCCGGCGGAGCAGGCGGATCGATCGGCAATGCACAGGCCGCGCGCGCCGAGCCAGACGGCTATACGCTGCTGATGACACTGTCCTCGCTCGCAGTGCTGCCGGAAGCCGACCGGCTGTTCGATCGTCCGGTTGCCTACGAGGTGTCGCAGTTCGCGCCGGTCGCGCGCGTGCTCGCCGACCCGACGCTGCTGGCGGTGCCGGCCTCGGCGCCGTGGACGTCGCTGCAGGAATTCGTCGACGACGCGAAGAAACGCCCGGGACAGATCCCTTACGGCTCGTCCGGTCCGTACGGCACGCTGCATGTCGCGATGGAGATGTTCGCGGCGAGCGCAGGGATAAAGCTGCTGCACGTGCCGTTCCGCGGCGCGGGCCCGGCGCTCACCGCGCTGCTTTCCGGCACCGTGCAGGCATTGGCGTCGGCGCCGGGCACGCTCAAGCAGCAGGTCGAGGACGGCAAGATGCGCGTGCTCGCCAATTGGGGCGCCGAACGGATCGCGAGCTTCCCCGATCTGCCGACCTTCAAGGAACTCGGCTACAAGGACGTCGAGTTCTACATCTGGGCGGGACTGTTCGCGCAGTCAGCGCTGCCGATGCCGATCATGGACCGGCTGCGCGCGGCGATGGCCGATGCCGTGAAGGCGCCGGAGGTGATCAAGACCTTCGAAACCGCGGGCAGTCCGGTCGCCTATATGGACGCGCCGGCGTTCTCAAAATTTGTTGCAGACGACAGCGCGCGGTTGATCGCTGCGGTGAAAAAGATCGGGAAGGTCGAATAGGTCCCTCCGGGACAAACTCTCTTCACTTTTAGTTGTCCGCGTGAACGATCCTTGGCCGCATTCATTGGGCAGCTTTGGAGCAAATCGCGGCGCGGGAACTTGCGCGCGCGGGCCAACATCTGGAACTACGGGAGCCCGACATGCGATCGCAGCGGATCGTCCTGAGCCTTGCCATAGCGATCGGCGGAGCTGCCACGGCAACGGCCGCGGTCGCCGAGGAGTATCGGGGAACCTGGGAACAGCAGATGGCGTGCACACCGGACGTGTGGCGGCTTTGCAGCGACCAGGTGCCCGACGTGCAGCGCATCGTGGCTTGCCTGCGTCAGAACACGCCGCAACTTTCCAACAGTTGTCGTGCCGTGTTCGAATCGAACGCACAACAGCAGCAGACACAAGGTCGGGCCCAACAGCCGCAAATGCAGGGTCGTGCGCCGCAGCAGCCGCAGATGCAGCAGCGGCCGCGTGCACCACAGCCGGTGCAGCCGGCGCCATCGCGGCCACCGTTCGACGATGAGGACTAGTTCTCGGGTCTGACTTCGCAGACGTCGACCCATTCGGCTGCGGTTAGCTCCGCCATCCTGTGGGGCGTGATGCGGACCGCGCTGTGGGTCGAGCCCGCCGCCGGCACCACGACATCGAATGCCTTCAGCGATACGTCGCAATAGACCGGCAGCGGCGTCTTCAGCCCGAACGGGCAGACGCCGCCGACCTCGTGACCGGTGATGTCGGCGACCTCGTCGAGGCCGAGCATCTTCGGCTTGCCGCCGAACGCCGCCTTGACCTTCTTGTTGTCCATGCGCGACGTCCCGGCGGCGACGATCAGCACCACGCGGTCGCCGACCCGCAGGCTCAACGTCTTGGCGATCCGCGCCGGCTCGACGCCATAGGCCTCCGCCGCCAGCACGACGGTCGCTGAGCTCGTGGTGGATTCGATCACGGAGATTTCGGGCGCCTTCTCGGCGAAGAAGGCGCGGACAGACTCGAGACTCATGTTGTTCAGGACCTTGCAGACACCAGGGCGGGAAGTTCGGAGAGACTGTGGATCCGGTGATCGGGCACGACGCCGAGCTCGTCCATCTGGGTACGCAGCGCCTTGAACATCGTCAATGGCGCGACCGTCTCGCTTTCGACGCAGGCCAGCGCCATCGCTTCCGGCGTCACCCGTTCGATCCATGCGACGTTGAGGCCGAACGACTTGGCACCGCAGGCGTCCCACGGATTGGAGGAAATGAACAGCACCTCCGCCGGCGGTACTTTCAGCACCTCCTCGATCAGCGTGTAGGCCTCCGGCGCCGGCTTGAACACCTTGTGGGCATCGACGCTGATGGTCGCATCGAGCACGCGGTCGAGTCCCGAATTGCGCACCAGCGCATTCAGCATGTCGGGGCTGCCGTTGGAGAGGATCGCAAGCTTCTTGTCCTTCATCGCCTCGAGCGCGGCGACCGCATCCGGATACAGCGCCAGATGCTGATACTTGTCGATGATGCGGGCGAAGGTCGCCGCGTCATATTGCAGGCCGAGGCAGCGCAGCGTGTAGGTGAGGGAGTCGCGAGTTACGCCGGCGAAATCCTGGTAGCGCCGCATCAGCGAACGCAGCCAGCTATATTCGAGCTGCTTGATGCGCCAAATCTGCGTGATGATGTCGCCGTAGCCGGGGAACGCATCCTCGGTGACGTCGGCCACCGACTGGACGTCGTAGAGTGTGCCGTAGGCGTCGAAGACGATTGCCTTGATGGTCATTGTGATCTCTCTTGCCCGCCGATTGTCGCATACAGGAATTTCCTGAGTGCGTCGATGGATTGATCCCTGGCTACCTCGTTGAATTCGAAGTGATGACCGAGCATCTGCACCGGCGTGCTGTAATGCGGCACGTCGAAACCGTGATAGGCGCCGGGATAGACGATCAGCTCGATCGGATGTCCCGCACGATTCTGCCGGGAGATGCCGTAGTCGTCGCGGCCTTCGGCCAGGGTCCGGCACTCCTTGGCCGGCGTCCAGTCGTCGAGCTCGCCGACCATGATCAGCGTCGGCACCGTCATGTCGCCCTTGATGCTGAGGCAGGGCGGGTAGAACGCGACGGCCGCGCGGAATTTCTCTGCCGCGTTATGTTCGATCGCGCCACGCTCGACCGAGAGCAGGGCGAGCCAGGCGCCTTGCGAGAACCCGACCACCGCGACGCGATCGGGATCGACCGCCGATTGCCGCGCGAGATAACTCAGCGCACGATAGGCGTCATGGACGGTTGCGGCCGGCGCGCCGCCCGTGCAGGCGCTGGTGATGCCGCGCGGCCCGAACCGGTCGACCGTGAGCGTGACATAGCCCCAGGCCGCCAGCCGCTTGCCCCAGCGCTCGTCGAGTTGCTTGAAGAAGCCGCCGCAGCCGTGCAGCAGCACCACGGCGGGCGAAGGGCCCGGTCCATCGGGTGTTCGCAGATAACCCTGCAGTGGCTGCGCACTTGCAAGCGGGCTCTCGAATTCGACGAACGCGGCCGGCTGCCCGGCGCGTGCCGCGCAGCAGAGTTCTGCGCTTCCGATCAGGAGTGCGGAGAGGGTGGCAAGTCCGGTGAAGTTCGTCATGAACCACCTCCGAAGCTTGCCGCCGACAATACTCCCTTAGATGCCCAAAATCTTCCGCGCGTTGGCCTTCAGGACCTTCGGCCGGATCTCGTCGCGGATGTCGAGCTTGGCGAAATCGGCGAGCCAGCGGTCCGGCGTGATCACCGGCCAGTCCGAGCCGAACAGCATCTTGTCCTGCAGGATCGAGTTGATGTAGCGCACCAGGATCGGCGGGAAGTATTTCGGCGACCAGCCGGAGAGGTCGATATAGACGTTCGGCTTGTGGGTCGCGACAGACAGCGCCTCTTCCTGCCAGGGGAAGGAGGGATGCGCGAGGATGATCTTGAGGTCGGGGAAATCGGCCGCGACATCGTCCATGTACATCGGGTTGGAATATTTCAGCCGCATCCCCATGCCGCCTGGCATGCCGGAGCCGACGCCGGTCTGGCCGGTGTGGAACAGCGCGATCGCGCCGCCGTCATTGATGGCTTCATAGAGCGGGTAGGCCATGCGGTCGTTGGCGTAGAAGCCCTGCATGGTCGGGTGGAATTTGAAGCCGCGGACGCCGTATTCCTCGATCAGCTTGCGTGCCTCGCGGACGCCGAGCTTGCCCTTGTGCGGATCGATCGAGACGAACGGGATCAGCACGTCGAGATGGTCGGAGGCGACCTCGAGCATTTCGTAATTGTTGTAGCGGCGGAAGCCAGTCTCGCGCTCGGCGTCGACCGGGAAGATCACCGCGGCGATGTTCTTGGCGCGGTAGTAGGCGGCGGTCTCCGGCACGGTCGGCGGATGCTTGTGCGGCGACTTGAAGTAGTCGGCCATCTGCGCCTGGAAGTCGTCATAGCCGTCGTCGCCATGCATGCCGCACGGCTCCTCGGCATGGGTGTGGATGTCGATCGCGGTGACCATTTCGATGTCGGGCAGTTTGAGCTTGGGCATTCGGCTTCCCCGGCGGCGTGTTCATTGGTGATGGAAAATAATTATATGATATAACGATTTTCGCAAGCGCCGAGGAGTTGAAGGATTCTGGCCGCGCGCGGAGCTCAATCCGGCGCGAGGTCCGGTCGGGGCGGGCGCGAGGAGGACGAAATCGCGATTCGGGCGGCCGTGGCGCCACCGTCAAGGGAGGACGGCGGGTCGCCTCTTTGGCTCGGATAATAGTGGCCGTCGCTGTTTCCGGAGCGATCTCAAGGGTGTGGCTCGGTGCCTCGCGCGGGTTCCAAGCCAGGATGGGCCCGAAAATCGGCCCGTCTCGGTTGACATTTAACGGTCCGATGGCTTAGAACGCGGCCGTCCCGGGCGGCAGGCCGCTTATCGGGATAAATCCCATTTTGCCAAATATTGGCATTGATCAGGTACGGCCTCCAACACGGGCCTTTCGAAGTAACAGGATTGTCCCATGAAGGTCCGTAACTCGCTCAAGTCGCTGCGCGGCCGCCATCGCAACAACCGTCTGGTTCGCCGCAAGGGCCGCGTCTACGTGATCAACAAGGTCCAGCGCCGCTTCAAGGCGCGCCAGGGCTGATCCGCTAAGGCTGATTGACCAGGCTGATCCCGCCCGGATCGCCGGCCGATTCCGATCCTTCCTTCACAGGTCTTTGACGCCGCGCTGCTTTGCAGTGCGGCGTTGTACGTCTAGACTTCGGCCATGGGATTAAAGCTCGGATTCAAGTTCCTGGGGCCCACCAACCGCCGGCTGGCGATCTTGATCGCCGCGCTTCTGGCCATGCCTGTTGCGGCCGTCGCGCAGGACGATCCGCGGGTGGTCCCGCCGCCCAAGGCCCAGAAAAAACTACCTGAAGCTCCGACCAAGCTGCCGAAGGTGCCGGCTGACCGCAGCCGCGGGCTGGATTTCCTGTTCGGCGCCCTGAAGGCCGCGCCCGACGAGGACAGCGCCCGCCATGTCGAGGCGCGGATCTGGGCGCTGTGGCTGCAAACCCCGAGCGATACCGCGGCGCTCTTGATGGTGCGCGCCAAGGCGGCGATCGACGCCCAGAATGTCGATGTCGCGCTGAAGCTGCTGGACGCGGTGATCAAGCTCCGCCCCGACTATGTCGAGGCCTGGAACCGGCGTGCGACGATTTACTATTTGAAGAACGATTACGTTCGTTCGCTGGGAGACCTGCAGCAGGTGCTGACCCGCGAACCCCGCCATTTCGGCGCGCTGGCGGGCGTCGGCATGATCATGCAGGACATGGGCGACGACAAGCGCGCGCTCGACGCCTTCCGCAAGGCGCTGGCTGTCGATCCCTACCTCGAGAAGGTGCCGCAGATCGTCAAGCAGCTGACCGAAAAGGTCGAAGGCCGCGATATCTGATTGCGTGCGATTGATCGCGATCGTGGGGCGATGGCCGCGAATGGGCGCGTTGCTCACGAGCCTGATGCTCGCTCGCGATACCGTCCGGCGCAGGAGGCTAGTGCAAGAACTTGCCGCGGGACGCGGTGTCCTGGGCTATGGCAGCATAGAATTGCTGAAGCTCCGCCTCCAGGTGCTCATTCACCAGCAACAGTGCCTTCAGGGCGCCGCGCAGGTCGCCATTGCAGCTCGCCACGATCTGATCGATGGCCGCATCGCTAGGGTCGGAAATCATGGTACTCCTCCGATTACTTCCCGTTGAACTCGTCATGCGGACGCGGGTTCCTGTGGATACTGTGTACAAGCCTGGAAGCGTTCCAGTAGCGTCCCGGTGTCGATGAAGCCTCGCGTCTGATGGCGAAAATGCCACCGCCAATCTATGAAATGACTAATGACGCAGGTATGAACCCGCTATCCACAGGCTAGGCGCATTGTGGACAACTCCGCGCCCGTGCGCGGGACTGGCACGCCCAATTGGCCCATGGCCACGCCAAGAACGGCCTTCGAAGCCCAACCAAGCAATACCATTAGGCTAAAGGTTGATTGCCCTCGCCCACAAGTTGCGACACAACGCGACTGGCTGGGGGAAGACAATTTTATGAAATCGATTTTTGCTGCGGCGCTTTGCGTCGCATTGGGCGGCTGCGCGTCAGTGACACGCGGTACAACTGAGACCATCTCAATCGCATCAACGCCGGCCGGCGCGACAGCCGACATCGCAGGATTGGAGATACCGACCGCCTGCGTCACGCCGTGCGCGATTCAGGCCAAGCGCAACGCGGATATTGTCGTTACGATCAGCAAGGAAGGCTATCAATCGCAGATCATCCCGCTGACCAAGGACATCAGCGGATCCGGCGGTGCAGGTTTCGCCGGAAATCTGTTGCTTGGCGGCATTGTCGGCATGGGAGTCGACGCTGCGACCGGGGCGGCGCTCGATCACAAGCCCAATCCCGTGATCGTGACATTGCAGCCCACGACGCCTCCGCCACCGCCGCCACGTCCGCCAAGACGTCGGGAGTCGAAGCCCGTCTCGTAGAGGCGCTGGCTCCATTGTCGCGCTGAAGCAATATATCGGCTCGGCCGACATTGGACTTGCGGCTCCAAAGCGGGATAGCATCGAAACCGGCTCGTACCTCCACCGTAGCTCCTCGGTGCGCAGGATTATCCGGATCGTCTTGATGCTCGCTTTGATCGTCGTGCTGGCGGTAGCCGGGCTGGCGCTGGCCTTGGCGACACAGCTCGGCGCCCTGCTGATCCAGCGCGCCTTTCCGCCGCAGGGGCGAATGATCGATGTAGCCGGGGCGCGGCTGCATGTGGTCGAACTCGGCCCGCGCGACGCGGTCGGGCCGCCCGTCGTGATGCTGCATGGCGCAAGCTCCAATCTGCGCGCGATGCAGCCGCTCGGCGATCGCGTTGCCAAAGCGCGCCGGGTGATCCTGATCGACCGGCCGGGCCACGGCTGGAGCACGCGCGAGCGCGTCGCGGATTCGACGCCCGCGATCCAGGGCCGGATGATCGTGGAGGCGCTGACCAGGCTCGGCGTCGAGCGGGCGATCGTGGTGGCGCATTCCTGGGCCGGCGCGCTTGCCTTGCGCATTGCGCTGGATCATCCGGATCGCGTCGCCGGCCTCGTGCTGCTCGCGCCTGTCGCCTATCCCTGGCGCGGCGGCGCCGGACGCTACAATGACGTGATTGCGACACCACTGATCGGGCCGCTGCTCGCGCACACGATCACGCTGCCGCTCGGTCTCCTCATTGCCAGTTCGGCTGTGCGCGGCGTGTTCGCGCCGCAGCCGATACCGGCTGATTTCGTCCGCGACAGCGAGGCATTGCTGCTGCTGCGTCCGCGCGAGTTCATCGCCAATGCGCGCGACCTCGTCACGCTGAAGGCCGCCGTCGTCGAACAGGCCCCGCGCTATGCCGAGATCAGGGCGCCGCTGTCAATCATTTCGGGCGACGTCGACAAGACGGTCTCGACCGGCATCCACTCGCGGCCGCTCGCCGCATCGGCGCCGAACGCGAAGCTGATCGTGCTGCCGGGTGTCGGCCACATGGTGCAGTACATCGTGCCCGATCTCCTGGCGTCCGAGATCGAGACAATGGCCGACCTGATGGTGCGGGACGTGGTGACGGCGCAATAGCTGCCGCACGTTTGCGCCGCGCGAATGTGATCCGGCAAGGCTTGCGCCGCCGCGTGGCGCCGAACATCATGCGGCTCACCGGTTTCGGATTGCAGCAAAGGACACGTCTCATGCGGATCGACAACATTGCCGACCTCATCGCTGAAACCCTTGCCCAGGCCGGCGTCAAGCGCATCTACGGCGTCGTCGGTGACAGCCTCAACGGCCTGACCGAGGCGTTGCGCAAGCGCGGCACGATCGATTGGCTGCATGTGCGTCACGAGGAGGTGGCCGCGTTCGCCGCCGCCGCCGAATCCCAGATCACGGGCGCGCTCGCGGTGTGCGCGGGCTCCTGCGGCCCGGGCAATCTCCATCTCATCAACGGCCTGTTCGACGCGCATCGCAGCCGCACGCCGGTGCTGGCGATCGCGGCGCAGATTCCCTCCGCTGAAATCGGCGGCGGCTATTTCCAGGAGACCCATCCGCAGGACCTGTTTCGCGAATGCAGCCATTATTGCGAACTGGTGTCGGATCCGGCGCAACTGCCCTACATGCTGGAGAACGCGATCCGCGCCGCGGTCGGCAAGCGCGGCGTCGCCGTATTGGTGCTGCCCGGCGACGTCGCGATGCGCGCGGCGCCGAAGCGCGACATCGCGCCGAATGCCGGCCTGCTGCCGCCGGCGCCGGTCGTGCGTCCGGCCGACGCCGAGTTGAATGCGCTGGCGGCGCTGCTCAATGGCGCGCGGCGCGTCACGCTGTTCTGCGGCCGCGGCTGCGCCGGCGCGCATGACGGCTTGATCAAGCTTGCCGAGACGCTGAAGAGCCCGATCGTGCACGCGCTCGGCGGCAAGGAATATGTCGAATACGACAACCCCTACGACGTCGGCATGACCGGCTTCATCGGCTTCTCCTCTGGCTATGCCGCCATGCACGGCTGCGACGTACTGCTGATGCTGGGCACCGATTTTCCCTACAAGCAGTTCTTCCCGACCGGCATCAACATCGCGCAGGTCGATATCCGCCCCGAAAATCTCGGCCGCCGCTGCAAGCTCGATCTCGGCATCGTCGGTGACGTCGGCGAGACCATCGCCGCGCTGCTGCCGAAGCTCCATGTGAAGACCGACCGCAAGCATCTCGATGCCAGCCTCGCGCATTACAAGGACGCCCGCGCCGGGCTCGACGAGCTCGCCCGCGGCAAGCCGGGCCAAAAGCCGATCCATCCGCAATATCTGGCCCGCCTGCTCAGCGAGCAGGCGAGCGAGGATGCGGTGTTCACGGCCGATGTCGGCACGCCGACGATCTGGGCCGCGCGCTATCTGAAAATGAACGGCCGCCGCCGTCTGGTCGGCTCGTGGGTGCACGGCTCGATGGCCAATGCGATGGCGCATGCGATCGGGGCGCAGGCGGCGCAGCCCGGCCGGCAGGTGGTGTCGATGTCCGGCGACGGCGGCTTTGCCATGCTGATGGGCGATTTGATCACGCTGACCCAGGCCAAGCTGCCGGTGAAGGTCGTGATCTTCAACAACAGCGTGCTCGGCTTCGTCGCGCTGGAGATGAAGGCCGCCGGCTTCATCGAGACCGGGGTCGATCTGAAGAATCCGGATTTCGCGGCGATGGCCCGCGCCATGGGCATTCACGGCGTCAGGGTGGAGGATCCCGGCGAGCTCGAGGGCGCGATCCGCGACGTGCTCGCGCATGACGGCCCGGCGGTGCTCGACGTCGTGACCGCGACGCAGGAACTGTCGATGCCGCCGACCATCACGCTGGAGCAGGTGAAGGGATTCAGCCTGTGGGTGCTGCGCGCGGTGATGAGCGGCCGCGGCGACGAGGTGGTCGATCTCGCCAAGACCAATCTGTTGCCGCGCTGATCGCGGCGGCCAGGCATGATCCGGAAAAAGTGCGTAATCAGAGAGCCAGAACGGGATGGCGTTTCGAAGAAAAGCCATCCCCGTTCTAACGTCCGCCCCGGCATTGGCGCCGGGCGGACGGCGACCGATACCGCCGATTACTTCTGCTTGCCGTCCTTGTCGAACGACGAGACATAGGCCCAGAGGTTGTTGGCCTCGTTCTCGTTCTTGATGCCGGCGAATGCCATCTTGGTGCCGGGGATCTTGGCCTTCGGATCCTTGATGTATTCGAGGAAGGTTTCCTTGTTCCAGGTGATGCCGGAATTCTTGTTGGCATCGGAATAATTGTAGTCCGGCGCGGAGCCGGAATGGCGGCCGTCGAGGCCGTTGAGCTCGGGGCCGACCTTGTTCTTGGCGCCTTCGCCGATTGCGTGGCAGGCGAGGCATTTATTGAACGAGGTCTTGCCGGCGGCGGCATCCTGCGCCAGCGCGGAGGATGCGGAAGCCAGCGATGTGACGACCGCCAGCGCGCTCAAGGTCTTTAGGTTCATGGGGTTCTCTTCGTTTCGTCCCGGGAGGTAATGATCGTTTGTGGCATGTCCGGCTTGGACAGGACAAGCCACGAAACTTTGACAGGTTTCGCGGCCGCCCGCTTGTCCGAGAGAGAACTCGCCATTGCGGGGTGGGGCAATCCGACCTTCGGCCGGCCCACTGAAACAGGTGCAGACGTGATTGATTTGTCGTAACAAATCGGCGAAGGGCAAAAGCCCAGCCGAGGGAACAACGATGTCCATCATGATGCCGGCGGCCGACCAGGCCGTCCTCGCTCGCCGCGCCGAAATCGTGGCCGCCTTGCGCGCAATCGTCCCGGGCGAGGGCGTGATCGACAGTGCCGCCGAGATGCTGGCCTATGAATCCGACGGCCTGACCGCCTATCGGCAGCCGCCGATGGTCGTGGTGCTGCCCGATACCACCGAGCAGGTGTCGAAGGTCCTCAAATATTGCCAGGGGCAGGGCATCAAGGTGGTGCCGCGCGGCTCCGGTACCTCGCTGTCTGGCGGCGCGCTGCCGCTTGTCGACGGCGTGCTGCTCGGACTAGGCAAGTTCAAGCGGATTCGCGAGATCGACTTCGACAACCGCGTCGTCGTCACCGAGCCCGGCGTCACCAACCTCGCGATCAGCCAGGCAGTCGCCCATGCCGGCTTCTACTACGCGCCCGATCCGTCGTCGCAGATCGCCTGCTCGATCGGCGGCAATGTCGCGGAAAATTCCGGCGGCGTGCACTGCCTGAAATACGGCATGACTACCAACAACGTGCTCGGCTGCGAGATCGTGCTGATGTCGGGCGAGATCCTGCGCATCGGCGGCAAGTCGGCCGAGAATGCCGGCTATGATTTGATGGGAATCATCACCGGCTCGGAGGGGCTGCTCGGCGTCATCACCGAGATCACCGTGCGCATCCTGCAGAAACCGGAGACGGCGCGTGCGCTGATGGTCGGCTTCGCCGAGGTCGAAGCGGCCGGCGAATGCGTCGCTCGGATCATCGGCGCCGGCATCATCCCCGGCGGCATGGAGATGATGGACAAGCCCGCGATCCACGCCGCGGAGGCGTTCGTCCATGCCGGTTATCCGCTCGACGTCGAGGCGCTGTTGATCATCGAGCTCGACGGCCCCCAGGTCGAGGTAGACGAGCTGATCACGCGCGTCGAGGCGATCGCGCAGGGCTGCGGCTCGACCTCATGCCAGATCTCGACCTCGGAGGCCGAGCGCAATCTGTTCTGGGCCGGCCGCAAGGCGGCGTTCCCCGCGGTCGGGCGGATCTCGCCGGACTATCTCTGCATGGACGGCACCATCCCGCGCGGCGCCTTGCCGAAGGCCCTGGCGCGGATCCGCGAGCTGTCCGAGAAATACGGCCTCGGCGTCGCCAATGTGTTCCACGCCGGCGACGGCAATCTGCATCCCTTGATCCTTTACGATGCCAACAAGCCGGGCGAGATCGAGAAGGCGGAGGCGTTTGGCGCCGACATCCTGCGCTGCTGCGTCGAGCTCGGCGGCGTGCTCACCGGCGAGCACGGGGTCGGCATCGAGAAACGCGACCTGATGCCGGACATGTTCACCGAGATCGACCTTAACCAGCAGCAGCGGCTGAAATGCGCCTTCGATGCCGAGGGCCTGCTCAACCCCGGCAAGGTGTTTCCGACCCTGCACCGCTGCGCCGAGCTCGGCCGCGTGCATGTCCACGCCGGCAAGCTGGCGTTCCCGGATATCCCGCGGTTCTAGTACCGTCTGAGCAGCCCCGACGCCGCGCCGGCATCGCCATAGCCGGCGCAGGCGCCTTCCGGGTCTCTGATCAACGCCGCTCGGACGAGCTTGAAGGTCTTGCCGGCCGCTTCGGACACCTCGGGTCGGAATCTGCGCGGATCGTAGTCGTTGCCGTCGTGAGCCTTGATGGCCGCGTCGAACGCATTGATCATGGCCATCGCGGCGTCGGGGCTGCCGAGAAGTCTGGCGCCCGTTTGAACGCCGCCGGCACCATTGGCCTCATAGCCGGTGCATCGTTGTTCGAGCACCGCGGCTGCGGTAGCGAGCTGGTCGAGGAACGTTACCTCGGCGTCGGTGAGCAGAGCGGCACGCGCCAGTCCTGGCGCGATCATCGCGAGCAGCGCGATGGCTATCGGTTTGATGTGCATCGTGATGGTTCTCCTGGCGGAGCCGCGATCAAATCAACGGATGCCGAATGACAATAACAAGCCCTGCTTCCACGGCATCAGGAGCCACGTCAGCTATTGGCTCCGAGGCCAACAAGCGTGAGCGTGCGCCCAGAGCCACCAACGCGCGAGGGCCGGTCGATACAATTCGACGGATCGCCCTAGCCATTCGATAACCTTAACCGATGCTTGCCGCGGTGGCCGCCGTCGCGCGTCGCTGCAATTACAGCGCGGACCCATTTACACGGCCTTAGACTGTTGCTCGGTATTTTCCGCAGATGCATGTCTTCGGGAGCACATCGATGCCCAGTCTGGCCGATCAGCTGGCGCTTTCGCGCAATCGGCCCGCGGGCTTCGACTACATGCGGATCGCGCTGGCGGCGTCGATCATTGGCCTGCACAGCACGAACGTGACGCTCGGGCTCGGCCGCGCGCTGGAAATCCAGAGCACGCTACGCATCGGCGTCGCGATGATCCTCGCGCTGTTCTTTGCCCTGAGCGGCTTCCTGGTGACGGCGAGCCTGCTCCGGTGCAAGAGCCTGATTTCCTTCCTCGGCCTGCGCGTGCTGCGGATCGGGCCGGCGCTCGCGGTCGAAACCACGCTATCGGCAATCATCATCGGCTCGGTCTTCACCGAGCTGCCGTTGGCCCAATATGTCGCCGATCCGAAATTCCACGCCTATTTTCTCAATATCGTCGGCGACATTCAGTACGAGCTCCCGGGCGTATTCCTGCACAATCCGCTGCCGGATCTGGTGAACGCCCAGCTCTGGACCGTGCCGTATGAGCTGTGGTGCTACGTCATCCTGGCGCTGCTCGCCGTGCTCACGATTTGCTTCAACCGGGTGGCGTTCCTGGGGTTCATGGTGATCGCCCAGATCGGGCTCATCGTCTACGACACCTACCGCTGGGACGAGGTGCCGATCCAGCTTCGCCCGCACCTCCTGGTGTTCTGCTTCCTTGCCGGCGTCGGCTTCTATCTCTGGCGCGACAAGGTGCCGTTCAACCGCACTGTGTGCCTGCTGGCGCTGGTGTTGTGCGCCGCCGGCATGGCGACCGGACGCGGCGACGCGCTGGCTCCCGTGCCGGCCGCCTATGTCGCATGCTATCTCGGCCTGATGAACCCGCGGCGGAGCTGGATCGTCTCGTCAGGCGATTACTCCTACGGGCTTTATCTCTACGGCTTCGTCATCCAGCAATGCGTCGCCACCTTCGGCCCGCCGGTCCAGCACTGGTATCTGAATCTCCTGATCAGCCTGCCGCTCGCCTTCGGCGTCGCCGTCGCGTCTTGGCATCTCGTCGAGAAACACGCGCTTCGGCTCCGAACCCAGGTCGAGAGCCTCGAGGCCGCGGTGCTGTCGCGGATCTCGATCGTCGGCTTCTGGCGCAGGCCGCCCGAGCGGGCCGGCTTGCGCGCAACGCTCGGCAACAGCGGCGCATCGATCTGACCCGCGCCGGCGGGAAGGACGAGCTTCGATTCTGATTGAATCAGAACCGAAGCTCTCGCTTCTTGTTTTGACGCGTTTGCTTCACGCGAACCGGGCCCACTTCGCTCGAAAACGCTCTACCATCCTCCCCGCCGCGCCTTTCTTCACAGCAGCGCGTATTGCGACCGCTCGCGCTTGGCGAGCAGCGGCAGCGCTTGCTCCGCGATGTAGGTCTTGAAAGCCGCGCTGTCCTGATGTGCCTTGAACGCGGCTTCGTCCTGGAACAATTCGTAGAACAGGAATTGCGCCGGATTGTCCTTGCCACGGCCGATCAGGAACAGCTTGGTGCCGGGGTCCTTCTGCGCCTCGGGCAGGAAGCCGTCGAGGATTTCCGCGACCTTGTCGGCCTGTCCCTCCTTGGCTTCCCATTGCGCCACAACCAGAAGGCCAGCGGTGTTGATTGCATCGCTGATGGTTCTCGTGCTCATCGCATAGTGCTTCATTGGCAGTCCTCCGTTGCTGTGCTCCGATCGAGCTTGCGATCCGGCGAAGGGCGAGACGCCGGCGATCGCCATGATCGCGAACGAGCCGATGGCCGATCGTCGGGTGAGCCTCATCGTCGTGGTCGAAACTTCCGAACGTTTCATGTTCGCCTCCAGATGATTCGCGCCAACCGTCCTGCCGGCCGAACCGCAACGCGAGAGATAGTCGATCGTTCGGCGAACCGAGTTCGGTGATGGTCGAAATGTCGATGTCGTGAAAACAGTTCGGCAATGATCGAAGTGTTGTAGCAGGGACCGCACGACGGGATTTTCCCGACATCGGCGCTTGCCACGCCGCAACACATGGAAGCATCGCGCTCCTGTCGTTCGCGGGCTAACGACGGCTTAAGCCGTCGGTGGTACAGTTCTGGCATGGTCAGGGTCACGGAGATCGGAAGCCTCGAAGGGCGCATGTGCGGCCATCTGGCGGCCAGCCTCTGCGCGTTCTTCGCCGGACCCGGCTCCGATGGTGTCGGCCAGAAAGGCGGCTTCATCGCGCGCACCTGCCCGAGCGACTGGGTAGCCGCCGAGCAGGCGCTGCTCGACGTCGGCGTGATGCATGTCGAGCCGGTCGGAGCGGACGACGCCGGGACGAGAGCCGTGTTTTCGATGAATGCGGCGGAGATGCCGGATTTCCTCGCCGCCTCGATCTGCGACGGCGACCCGCGTATCGCGCAAATCGTGCAGTCCTTTGTCGCCATCGCCTGTGGGGGCTACAGCCGGGACGTTCTGTCGGACCAGCGTGACTGGTTCGAACCGCCACCTGGATACGCGACGGCGATGAAGTGGCTCGCACGCCACGGATACGCCGAACGGGAGCAGCGCGCGTTCCGCTGGACCGACAGGATCGGGCCGGCGATGCGAGCCAGCCATATATGGAACGATCAAGACCGATCCGTCGAGGCAATCGAACGCATCGAGCGCAATGCCGAGTGTGAGCTGATCTGGTCGACCATGCCGGATACGCTCAAGCAGGGGGTCAAATCAGGCCGGGTCAGCTTCTTCGATCGGGTCAAGGCGTTGGCGCTCGGATGGAGGGATGGCCGGTGGAGCGCCTACAGGGGTGATGAGCCCTTCGAGCTCTCGGGCCAAACTCTTCTGGCGCGGCGAATTTTTGAGCTGGCGGGACGTTCCGAGTAGCGCGGCCTGGCCGCGGTTTCCACGCCTGCCGGATTGGCGGCAAGCCCCCGCCGCCGGGCCCTTCCCTCGGGATTACAAGGTCGGCTTGCGGCATTCAGACGTTCGTTCGGCGCGCATTTGATTTCGGAGCTAAATTTGGTTACCGGCTAGGACGTGGATACGGTCAAGGTCAGAGACGCAAAAGACGTCGAAGAGGTGGTGCGCGCGGCGGTCGCCGGCGAGCAGCCACTTGAGGTCATTGGACATGGCTCGAAGCGCGCCATCGGCCATCCGATGGCGACCAATGCGCTGCTCGACGTCTCGGCGCTGAATGCGGTCAGTTCCTACGAGCCGAACGAACTGATCATCACCGTGCAGGCCGGCGCGCCGCTCGCCGACGTGCAATCCCTGATCGACGCCAAGAACCAGCAATTCGCCTTCGAGCCGATGGACACGTCTGTGCTGCTCGGCACCGCGGGCGCCGGCACGATCGGCGGCATGATCGGCGCCGGACTGGCCGGTCCCCGCCGCATCAAGGCCGGCGGTATCAGGGATCATCTGCTCGGGGCGCACGCAGTGTCCGGGTTCGGCGACAGCTTCAAGACCGGCGGGCGGGTGGTGAAGAACGTCACCGGCTACGACCTCTGCAAGCTGCTGACCGGCTCCTGGGGCACGCTCGCGGTCATGAGCGAGGTGACGCTCAAGGTCATGCCGAAGCCGGAAGCCGAGCGGACGCTGGTGCTGCGCGGGCTCGACGACGTCACCGCCAACAAGGCGATGACGGCGGCGCTGGGCTCGCCCTTCGACGTCTCGGGCGCCGCGCATCTGCCGGGTTCGGCGTTGCGGTCCGGGGGCGGTGCGCTCGCCGGCCTCGCCTCCGGCCAGCCGGTCACGCTGGTGCGGCTCGAGGGGATTTCGGCGTCGGCGGCACACCGGGCGGCCTCGCTGAGCCAGACACTCTCGGCTTATGGCACGGTCGACAGCCTCGCCGATGATGCGTCGGCCGCAATCTGGAGCGCGCTGCGCGACGTGGCGCCGTTCGCGGCGAACGGCGCGCTCGGGGCCTGGCCGGTGTGGCGCATCGTTTGCCCGCCGGCCTCTGGCGGTGCGCTGGGCCAGGCGTTGTCGCGCGCCACCGGCGGCGACGTGATCTACGACTGGGGCGGCGGGCTGATCTGGGCCGCGGTGCCGCCGGGCGCCGATGCCCAGGCCACGCTGGTCCGCGGCCAGGTCGAGGCGATCGGCGGACACGCCACCCTGATCCGCGCCACCGAGGATGTACGCCGGGCGGTCGATGTGTTCCAGCCGCAGGCGGCCGGGCTTGCCGCGCTCGGTGAACGGGTCCGGGCGAGCTTCGATCCGAGGTCCGTCCTCAACCGCGGCCGGATGATGCGAGGCGGGGCTGCATGAAGACCGAGTTTTCCCTGGCGCAGCTCGCCGATCCCGACATCAAGGAAGCCGACAAGATCCTACGCGCCTGCGTGCATTGCGGCTTCTGCACCGCGACCTGCCCGACCTATGTGCTGCTCGGTGACGAACTCGACAGCCCGCGCGGCCGCATCTACCTGATCAAGGAGATGCTGGAGAAGGACAAGCCGCCGACGGCCGACGTGGTCAAGCATATCGACCGCTGCCTGTCGTGCCTCGCCTGCATGACCACCTGTCCGTCGGGCGTGAACTACATGCACCTCGTCGACCAGGCCCGGGTCCGGATCGAGCGGGATTACCGGAGACCGCTGACCGAGCGGCTGCTGCGGTCGGTGCTCGCCCTCGTGCTGCCGCGGCCGGGCCTGTTCCGGATCAGCATGATCCTGGCCGGGCTCGCCCGTCCGTTCGCCGCATTGCTGCCGACGCCATCGGTCGGTGCGTCGAGCCCGGGTCTGCTGCGGCGGATCAAGGCGATGCTGGCGCTCGCGCCACGCGGCCTGCCGCAGCCGGGGCCGGCTGCGGGAACCGTGTTTGCGCCGATCGGCCGGCGGCGCGGCCGGGTCGCGCTGCTGCAGGGCTGCGCCCAGCAGGTGCTGGCGCCACGCATCAATCAGGCCGCGATCAATGTCCTGACCCGGCACGGCGTCGAGGTGGTGCTGGTCAAGGACGAGCAATGCTGCGGCGCGTTGACCCATCACATGGGACAGGACGGCGACGCGCTGGCGCGCGCGCGGGCCAACATCACAGTGTGGCAAAGGGAAGCGGACCAGAACGGGCTCGACGCCATCCTGGTGACGACCTCGGGCTGTGGGACAGTTGTCAAAGACTACGGCTATCTGCTGCGCGAGGACAAAACGTTCGCCGAGCCGGCCAAGCGAATCTCCGCGCTGGCAAAGGATATCACCGAGTATCTCTCGGCTCTCGAGCTCGCGCCTTCAACGCAGAAAGGCGACGTCACCGTCGCCTATCACTCCGCTTGTTCGTTGCAGCATGGACAGAAAATCACTCAACTTCCGAAAGAATTGCTTTCCAAGAATGGATTCGTGGTGAAAGATGTGCCCGAGAGCCATTTGTGTTGCGGTTCGGCGGGGACCTACAACATTCTCCAGCCCGACATTGCGAGCAGATTGCGCGATCGCAAGGTCGCCAATATTGCGCTTGTCAAACCGGACATGATCGCTGCGGGCAATATTGGCTGCATGGTTCAGATTGCCGGCGGTACGTCAGTTCCTGTGGTGCACACGATTGAGCTTCTCGATTGGGCGACAGGAGGTCCCCGGCCAGGATTGAATTGATCGACTGCCACTCGAGCATGATCCGGACCTCAGCCTTGCCCTGACGCAGCGTGAAGGACCGGCGCTTCCTTGCCACAGACGCGAAGCGATCGCGCGGCCATCATGCCCGACAAGCGAAGTGGAGAGTGCCTCTCCTCGAGGTGCAGCCAACGTCCGGCAAGCGATCACTTCAATGCGCCCGGTGGACTCAGATAGCGGCAACAGGAGGACCACGATGGCGAAGTCGAAGAAGGCGAAGAAAAGCAAGAAGGCCAAAAAGGCCAAGAAGGTGGTAGCGGCGAAGAAGAAGTCGGCCAAGAAGGCTGCGAAGAAATCCGCCAGGAAGACTGCAAAGAAATCGGCGAAGAAGTCGGCCAAGAAAGCTGCAAAGAAAACGGCAAAGAAAGCTGCAAAGAAAGCTGCGCCGAAGAAGGCCGCCAAGAAAGCCGCCAAGAAAGCCGCCGCCAAGAAGAGCGCGCCGAAGAAGGCCGCTGCTCCGAAGAAGGCTGCCGCGCCGAAGCCGGCCGCTCCGGTCGCGGCACCGCCAGCGCCCGAGCCGCAGCCGGCTCCGAGCTGGGCCACACCGAGCCACGAACCGGCGCCGGGCTGGATTGCCGGCTCAGCCGACGGAGGCGAGCACCACTAAGCCGCCGCCACATTGCCGAAGTTCAACTGATCGAAGCCGCAGCGCACCACGCTGCGGCTTCTTCCGTAGGTGCGATGACAATCCGTGCTTTTGCGGGCACGGCGATTCGCGCCGATGCTCTCGCGCCGGGCCGACTGTTGCCGTTTCCCTCTCCGGATGATCCGTTCAACCGGTGCGGGAGCAGCAGTCTTGTGGTGCAAATGCAACACCCGCAAATCAACATGCGGCAAGATGGCTAGAACGCCTAAAAAGGCGGCACATGCATGTCTTTTTGGCTTCACGGTACCGTGCACGGGCCTCAGATTGATCCACGCGATTTAGTTGCAGTCCGTTAGCGCGCGCCCTGGGGGGCCACCGGAGCTGGGCTGTCTGGAAAAGTTAGATGGGGATCGTCATGAAGAAACTGGCTTTGTTAGCAACGGCGCTAGCAATGATTTCGAGCTCGGCAATGGCAGCTGACATGGCGGTGAAGGCCGTCAAGGCGCCGCCGCCGGCTCCGTTCGACCCGTGGGACATCGCCTTTGGCGCTGGCATCATGAGCGACTACATCTTCCGCGGCGTCACCCAGTCCAACCACAATCCGTCGGTCACCGCCTATTTCGAGCCGCGCTACAACGTCAGCAAGGACCTGCAGCTCTACGTCGGTACGTCGACCGAGAGCATCTCCTTCGCCAACCGCGCCGCGGCTGAAGTGGACGTCTACGGCGGTATCCGCCCGACCTTCGGCGCCTTCGCCTTCGACATCGGTGTCTGGGGTTATCTGTATCCGGGCGGAACCTGCTATTATGGCGGCGGTGCCGTGGCCGACTTCGCGGGCAATCCGCTGAGCGCAGAATGCCAGGCGAACACTCTGACCAATTTCAACGTGATGAAGAAGGACGTCTCGTTCTTCGAAGTCTACGGCAAGGCGACCTGGACCATTAACGACAACTGGGCGTTCACCATCAACGAGTACTACTCGCCGAATTTCCTCAACACCGGCGCCTGGGGCAACTACTCGTCGATCATCGGCAAGTACACCGCGCCCAGCACCGTGTTCGGTTCCAGCGGCGTCGGCATGTATGTGTCGGGTGAGTTCGGCCGGCAGTGGCTCGGCACCTCGGACAGCTTCTACGGCGTTCCGGCCTTCCCGAACGGCATCAAGTATGCCGACTACAACACCTGGAACATCGGCATCGGCTTCACCTACAAGGTGTTCACGCTCGATCTGCGCTACTCCGACACCGACATGTCGAAGGGTGATTGCAGCGCCTTCACCAGCGACTTTACCGCGGGCGGCAATACCAACGTGACCCCGATCAATCCGGGCGGCACGGGCTCCAACTGGTGCGGCGCGGCCGGCATCGCCAAGCTCTCGGTCGACCTGACCGCGATGTCCAACTTGAAGTAATCTCTCCTTCCGGAGATCGAGGGGCGGCAGAGCAATCTGCCGCCCTTTTTGTTTTACACGGCCTGCGGTGGCCGCATCGCCGTCGAGCCGCCAAGGCATGAATGAAGTTAGCTTGAGCCGCCGGACTTCACCTCTCCCCGACGGGGAGGGGGGAGAGGTGAATCGAGTCCACGGTCGGACCGCTTCGATCCAAATTCGTTCGCCTACGACGCGGCGACCTTGACCGCCTCGCGCAGGGTGAAGCGGTCGCCGTCGCGGACCAGCGTGACATTGCGCTGGTGGAAGGCATCGAGCGTCGAGCGGTGGCCGATCGACACCACCGTCGTGTCGGGCAGCTTCTCGGCGATCAGCCTGTACAGCGCGGCCTCCGCCGGTTCGTCGAGCGAGGCCGTCGCCTCGTCCAGGAACAGGAATTGCGGCGCATGCAGCAGCGCCCGCGCGATGCCGAGCCGCTGCTGCTCGCCGAGCGACAGCATCCGGTTCCAGTGCGCCTGTTCCTCGAGCCGCGCCGCAAGCTGCGGCAGTCCGACGGCAGTGAGGACCTCGCGGACCCGTCCTGCATCGAATTGCGTGGCCTCGCCCGGATAGACGACGGCGTCATGCAGCGAGCCGATCGGCAGATAGGGACGTTGCGGCAGCATCATCAGGCTGGCATTGGCCGGGATCTCGACCGCGCCATCGCCGAACGGCCAGATGCCGGCCACGGCGCGGAACAGCGTCGACTTGCCGGCGCCGGAGGGGCCGGTCATCAGCGTGCGCTCGCCCTTGCGGAAGTCGAACCGGTCCGCGTTCAGCAGCGGCGTTCCGTCGGGCAGCCGCAGCACCAGGTCCTGCAGGCTGACGGCGCCGCCGCCCGGCGTCGCCGTGACATGAATTCGATCATCGCGCTTGGCAAGGTTCGATGCCGTCGCGATCCCTGCCTCGAATCCATCGAGGCGGTTCACCACGGCCTGCCATTCGGCCAGTTGACGATAGATGGTGACGAAGTACGAGAACGCGCCCTGGACGTTCGAAAACGCCGATGCGGTCTGCATCATGCCGCCGAGCTGGATCTTTTGCGCAAAGTAGGCCGGCGCCACCAGCACATAGGGGAAGATCACCGAGGCCTGATTATAGCTCGCCGTGAACGCCGTGATCTTCTTGGTCCGGTTCATCAGGGCGATCCAGTTCTCCACCACGCGTCCGAAGCGCACGCGGAGGCGCTCGCGCTCGGCCGGTTCGCCCCGCAGCAGCGCGATCTGCTCGGAGTTCTCCCGTACGCGCACCAGGTTGAAGCGGAAATCGGCTTCATATTGCTGCTGCTTGAAATCGATGCCGACCAGCGGCCAGCCGATCAGATGGGTCAGCACGGTGCCGAGCGCCGAATAGATCAGCGCGCACCAGACAAGGTAGCCGGGAACTGAATATTCCGTACCGAACAAATGCAGCGGTGCCTCATTGGAAAGACCCCACAGCAGTGTGAGAAAGGACGCCAGCGTGACGACCGAGCTCAAGAGGCCGAGGCCGAGCGTGAGCGTGCGATCGACGAACAGCTTGACGTCGTCGGTCATGCGCTGGTCGGGGTTGTCGGCAGCGTCGCCCTGCAGCTGCATCCGATAGTGATTGGCCTGGCGCAGCCAGTCACCGAGATAGTGCGTCGTCATCCATTGCCGCCAGCGGATCTGCAGCCATTGATTGAGGTAGAGCTGGTAGACCGCCAGCAGGATGAAGAAGGCGACCAGGACGGAGAAATAGATGATCTCGCTGACGAAGGAGTCCCAATTGCGTTCCTGCAGCGCGTTGTAGAAGCGGTTGTTCCACTGCGTGAGCAGGACGTTGATGCCGACGATCGCGAGTTCGATCGCGATCACCGCGGCAAGCAACCCGCGGCCCGCCCATTTGTCCTCGGAGCTGAAATAAGGCGAGGCGATCCGCCACACGGTCGCGAGCGTCGAGCGAATGTTGTTCACAGATTATCGTCTCCGGGGAAGGGGCCGCAAAGGCCTGAAGAATCGGAACAATCCGGGTGATCCTCGACTAAAGTCGTAGGTCTGGCATGCAAGCGTTGGCTTGTCCCGGCAATCGAGTCAACCCTAGCATGAGGACAACGGCGAGGGGCGGGGGACCTTCGATTTTTCGCGAGGATGTGAGCGATCCTTACCGATCGTTCATTCGCGAGCCGGGGCTGCAGATTTTCCGACGGACTCCCGCAATCGCACCAGTCGCGCCTGCCCGCATGCAGGCCGGCGCGCTGCATAAAAATGTGGGAAGGATCCCGAGATGAACACCTGGAATCAAATCTACAATCCGCTGGGCAACGCGGCGCTGTCGACGGTTGCGGCCGCCATTCCCGTGGTCACGCTGCTGGTCCTGATCGCCAGCGGCAAGGTGAAGGCGCACATTGCCGCCATCATCGCCGTGATCGTGACCAACCTGATCACGATCTTCGTCTTCACCATGCCGGCCAACATGTCGATCCGCGCCACCCTGCTCGGCGTGATCACCGGGTTCTTCCCGATCGGCTGGATCGTGCTCAACGTCATCTTCCTTTACCAGGTCACGGTGAGGTGCGGGAAGTTCGAGCTGCTCAAGCGCGCGGTCGGCGGCGTCACCGAGGACCGGCGGTTGCAGCTGCTGTTGATCGCGTTCTCGTTCGGCGCCTTCTTCGAGGGCGCCTCCGGGTTCGGCACGCCGGTCGCGATCACCGGCGCGGTGCTGATCGGGCTCGGCTTCTCGCCGCTCGCCGCGTCCGGCCTGTCGCTGATCGCCAACACGGCACCCGTTGCCTACGGTGCGCTCGGCACGCCGATCCAGGGCCTCGCCTCGGTCACCGGGCTCGACCCCTACATCCTCGGCGCGATGGTCGGCCGGCAGTTGCCGCTGTTCTCGCTGATCGTGCCGTTCTGGGTGGTGTGGGCGTTTGCCGGCTGGCGCGGCATGAAGGAGGTGTGGCCGGCGATCCTGGTCACCGGCGTGTCGTTTGCGGTCCCGCAATTCGTGATCTCGAACTACATCAATCCCTGGATCGTCGACATCGGCGCCTCGCTGATCTCGATGGGCGCCCTGATCCTGTTCCTGAAGGTCTGGCAGCCGCGGCAGCTGTGGCTGTCGCCGGCGCTGCGCGGCCGCGATGAATCGGCGGCGACGATGGCCGCCGCACCGCCGCTCGACAAGACGCCGCTGACCCAGGGCGAAATGTGGAGCGCGCTGCTGCCGTGGATCATCGTCTGCATCCTGATGCTGATCTGGGGCAACGGTGCCTTCAAGACCTGGGCGAACGCCAACTTCGTCTGGAACTATCCGGTCCCCGAGCTCGACAAGCTGATCTTCAAGGTGCCCCCGGTGGCTGCCAAGCCGACTCCGGAAGGCGCCGTGTTCGGCTTCACCTATCTGTCGTTCACCGGCACCGGCATGCTGATCGCCGCGATCATCTCGGGTCTGTTGATGGGCTTCTCGCCGCTCAAGCTGATCGCCGAGTATGGCCGCACCATCCGCCTCTGCGCGATCTCGCTGATCACGATCTCGGCGATGCTGGCGATCGGCACGCTGACCCGGCTGTCCGGCGTCGACGCGACGCTCGGCCTCGCCTTCGCGGCGACCGGCGTGCTCTATCCCTTCTTCGGCACCTTGCTCGGCTGGCTGGGCGTGGCGCTGACCGGATCGGATACGGCATCGAACGTGCTGTTCGGCAATCTGCAGAAGATCACCTCCGAGCAGCTCGGCCTGTCGCCGATCCTGATGGCGGCGGCGAACTCCTCGGGCGGCGTGATGGGCAAGATGATCGACGCGCAATCGATCGTGGTCGCCTCGACCGCGACCAACTGGTACGGCCACGAGGGCTCGATCCTGCGCTACGTGTTTCTGCACTCGATCGTGCTGGCGTGTCTGGTCGGCCTGTTCGTGACCCTGCAGGCCTATGTCTATCCGTTCACGTTGCTGGTGCTGAAATAGCGCCGCGACGCGTCCGTCGAACCAGGAATCCCCGCGAGCGGACAGCTCGCGGGGATTTGCTTTTCAAGCACATTTTCCGGCGTTGCCAATCTGGCCAATCGCGTTCTGCTCCCATAGAAGGGGCCCGCAGTTGCGCGTCGCATTTCGAGGATTGGCATGATTTCGATGAGGCGAAGTTTGAGCGGCGGCATCGCCGCGTTGGCGCTGGTTGCCGCGGCTCTCGGCGCGGGTCCGGCGCGGGCCCAGGACGAGTTCCCGTTCGGCTTCGTGATGACGCTCGATGCCGCGCGCATGCCGGGCTCCAAGCGGATTCCCTCGATCGAGGTCGGCGACAATGGCGAGGTGATCCTCGAGCTGTGGTGCGACGGCGGCAAGGGCCAGTTTTCGGTGGCCGGCAACACCATCGTCTTCGTTCCCGGCGCGATGGAGAATCGCACCTGCACGCCGGAGCGGGCGCAGGCGGACAAGGATCTGCTGGCGGCGCTCGGCGACATGACGGGCTGGCGGCGGCACGGTGACGAAGTAACCTTCACCGGCAGCAAGTCGCTGCGTTTCGTGATCAACAGCAACTAAAGCGTTTCGAGCGAAATGGACGCCGGTTCGCGTCAAGAAAACGCGTCAAGGCAAAACGCTTAGGGCGTTGCGATCAGTCCGCTTGCGGTGGCGACGATCCAGCGGTTGCCCCAGCGCACGATGGAATCGACCCGTCCGAGGCCGGGGACGACGTCGCCGCGCGCGGCCATCTTGACGCCCTCGGGCCCCTCGAGCACGGCGGTGCCGTCGCGGACTTCGATCACCGACCATCCGGGGATCGTGCTCGGCCGCGTTTCCGGCGCCGCCGCCTGCGGCTGCTTCGGCCCCAATGCGGCGGCCTGTGCATTCAAGGTCGTCGGCGCGGCGCCCAGGGCGAGCGGGCGCGGGCCGGCCGGCGTGGTCCTCGGAATGCTGCCGGTGACGACGGGGTCGGCGTTGGACGCGGCCCGGCGCGGGCCCTCGTTCTTTCGGCTCGGCGTCACCTCCGCAATGTGCGGGGCCGGCGCTTCCTTCTGGGCCATCGGCACCGGGGCGGGAGCTGCAAGGTCGTGCCAGTTGGCTCCGCCGGTCCATCCCAGCACGAAGCTCGCGGCCAGTGCCGTCGCCGCCAGCAGCGCGGTGCCGATGCGGTCGGCAAACGGCTCCCGCAGCAGCAGGGCGGCGTCGTGATTCTCGCCGGTGACATCCCAGAGGTCCGCCGTCTGTGCCGGCGAATGACCCTCCGGCACATCTGTCGGCCAGATGCTCGCAGCGCTGATCGGCTCGCGGTCTTGCATGACGTGACCTGTGTTCGATGGCGCGAAGCATGATCCTCGAAACTAAATCGAGCCTTAATTTTCGGTGACCGAACTGCGGCAGCACGAAGTCTTTTGGTCGCAGGCCCCGTAGATGCACGGGTTTCTTCTGCCTGCAGCGGTCGTTTCCGGACGTCGTCTCCGCAAAGCGGGTCGTCGCGGCGCGCGGGCGGGGCTATAGCGGTCGCATGCTCGATTTCGCCGCACAATATGCAGCCTTTCAGCGCCGCGACCCGGCCTGGGACGGCATCGTGTTCGTGGCAGTCAAGACCACCGGCGTGTATTGCCGCCCGGTCTGCCGGGCGCGCACGCCGCTCGCGCGCAATGTACGGTTCTATGGCAGCGCCGCGTCGGCCGAGCGCGCCGGTTACAGGCCCTGCCTGCGCTGCCGTCCCGAGGCGGCGCCGTTCTGCCCGGCGTGGAAGGGCACCAGGACCACCGTCGAGCGCGCCTTGGCGCTGATCGAGGCGGGCGCGCTCGACCGCGGCAATGTCGAAGCGCTGGCGGGGCGGCTCGGCGTCGGCGCGCGGCATCTGTCGCGTCTGTTCGCCGAGCATCTCGATGCCTCGCCGCTCCAGGTCGCGCTGTCGCTGCGCGTGCAGCGCGCCAAGCGCCTGATCGACGGCAGCGAGCTGCCGCTTGCGTTGGTGGCGCAGCACGCCGGCTTCTCGAGCGCGCGGCGCATGAATGCCGCATTCGCAAAACTCTACGGCCGCTCCGCCGCGTCGCTGCGGCGCAAGCGGCCAGCCGTCACGATGCAACGAACCCCGATGGAGATCGGTAATGGCCAAGAGCTACGGCACCGTCAGTGCGGAACAGAAACTTGAGATGAGCGGCCTCGCATTCGTGCAGGGCCTCGCCAGCGGCGCATTGCCGCTCAACACCATCGCGCGGACACTTGGTTATGACGTCGCCGAGGCCGAGCACGGCCGCGTCGTCGTCACGCTGGTGCCGACCGACGCGCATCTCAATCCGGCGGGCACCGTGCATGGCGGCCTCACCGCGACGCTGCTCGACAGCTGCATGGGGCTTGCGGTGCAGTCGACGCTCGATGCCGGCACGAGCCAGACCACGCTCGAGTTCAAGATCTCGCTGGTGCGTCCGATCACGCCCGACACCGGCCCGATCAGGGCCGAGGGCCAGGTGCTCAATTGCGGCCGTCGCATCGGCACCGCCGAAGGCAGGGTCACCGACGAGCAGGGCCGGCTGCTGGCCCACGGCACGACGACGTGCCTGATCTTCCCTTCTTGACGCCGAGCGCCGCGGAGAGACTGCGCCGGCATTGCATCGGGAGATCAGATGCCGGCGCAGTAACATTGGAATGCCTCCAGCAAGCTTACGGCTTAGAGATCTTCAAGTTCACCGCACCGATCGATTGCGTTACCCGAACACGCATCAAGCGCGTTCGGGTAGTGATGATGCGATCGTCGATGGAGCCATGCACTCCGGCCGTGTTCAGCGTGGCCCCTCCGGATATCCCGGCATGTTGTTCCAGCCGGCGGGCAGTTCGCCGCCCAGCCGGGCCGCGGCGCCTTCGTGTTCGGGCAGGCGGATGAGGCCGAGCTGAAGCATGGCGGTGATCGCATCTTCCTGTCCGAGCTCCTCGGCGATCCGTCCGTCCTGCACGCGCAGCACGGTGGTGCCGGCGAACGTCATCTTGCGGCCGGAGGCCGCCGGCAGCGAGCCGAGCCGGAAGTCGCTGAACGCAGGTCCCGTGTGCGTGCCGCCGCCTTCCCAGCGGCCGACGACGAGATCGCCTTCCGCGACGAGATCTCCGACGCCCCAGAAATTGAGATCCGGAAAGGCTGCGCGAAATTCGGTCATGAACTTCATGACCGCGGCGCGGCCCTTCTTCGGTTCGTGCATCGGGTAATGCACGACAATGTCTGCCGTTGCGAGCTCGTTGATGATGCGCGGATTCCAGGGGTTGCCCCAGAACTCCTTGAACCACCGGCCGACGACGTCCTTGTTTTCCTCTGACATCTCTTCGTCTCCATTTGCGCGTTGCCGGTATCGCGGCCGGCGTTCTGTCGATGCGCGCAGTGAACATTTGGAGGCGTGTGTCGTGCCACCCGATTTCAGATCGGGCGCTCGGTCGGCGTGCAAGCAAGATTCCGCTGTGTCGATATGGCGCTTAGCACCGCTTCTCGATCGTCGTCGCGGAATCGGGAAGCGGGTGGTTCGCGGAACGCGAACGCGAGACCATCTTCGCGATCACACGGGAGAACATCATGCGCAACTTCGATGCGATCGCCGCGCTGCGCGGCGACGGACTTCGTCCCGAGCTGCGGGCGCTACTCGATCGCGCTGCGATCGAGCCTCGTTCTGAATTGTTCGTCAGGAGCGACGGCATGCTTCAGTCCGGTCCGGACACCACCCCGAAGACGGTGCGCGACAACGTCGTGCCGATGAAGACGCGGGCGGCCTGAATCAGGAGAGCGGCGGCTTACCGCCACACCGACTTGTCGGCGTCCCAGCGCTGGCCCTTGAACTCCTTGATCAGCGCTTCGATCGCGCCGTTGTCGTCCCTGGTCTCGCTGCCTTCCTCGTCGTTGTTGGAATCGTCAGACAGATTCAGCTTGGCGCCGGCGCTGTCGTCCGATGTCGAGACGGTGGGGCTCGAGACCCACAGTATCAGCCGGTCAGAGCTTCCGGGCTTGTCGGGCGAGACCAGGGCAGTGACCTCGTAATTCTGGGTGAGGCCGAGTGCCGGGTAAATCGTGCTGGGCCGCTTCAGCACCAGCTTGAGCTTGCCGGTGTTCGCATTCCACGTCGCCGAGGCGGGCTTTGCGGCAAGCGTCTTCGCCAGCACGCCCGCAATCGCGGATGCCAGCTTATCCTTGTTGATCTTGTCGCCGCTGGTCCAGTCGGCGGCGGCAAAGCGGATGGTGCGGTCCATCTCGACGACGCCGCTGGTCCAGCCGGCCGCGGTCACGCCGGGCGCCGATTTTGCCTTGGCGAGCAGCGCGCCGGCGTGCTCGGGATCGACGGTGAGGTTGATCGTCTGCTCGCCGGAGCGCATCGCATCGCAGGTCACCGCGAGGCTGGAGGTGCCGATTTCGACGGCCTCGCCCTTCAGGCTCTTGAGGAAATCCGCCGCCGCATCGAGCTTCACCCGCACACCGATCGATTCCGGCGAAACGTCGGTGAAATCCTTCGGCTGCGGCGTGATGCCGTCCTCGGTGGCCTGGTTGTCCTGGAATTCCTTCTCGCTGAGATCGGAATTGTCGGTCGAGGCGACCTCGGTCACGGTCTGGCCGATCGTGATCTGGCCGCGGAACTCAAAGCCGTCGCCGCTCTGCTTGCGATTCAGCTTGACGGTGACCGGCTGCTTGTCGGCGACGCTCTGGGTGGTGCCGGAAAGCGTCTGGCCGCTGACGGTCAGGTTGGCGACGAAGCGGTCCTTGCGGTCGGAGCTCTTGTCGGCGGGATAGCAGACGTCGAGCACGGCCGCGGTCACGGTCTTGCCCTGGCGGGTTTCCTTCAGCACGACGTCGGCATTGCCGTCCATCAGGCCGTCGATCGAGGTGAAATAGCGTGTCTCGGGGCCACTGGCGGGCGCCGCCTTCGATTGCAGCTTCATCTGGGCGAGAGCAGGCGCCGAGGCGACGGCAAGACCGAGCAGCAGGAGCGGGAGCGCGCGCATACGATAAGTCCTCGAAGGGCAGAATCGGTTCCGTCGTAACTAGCAAACCTCTATGTCATTGGCCAAAAAAGAAGGCCGCCTAACGGCGGCCTCGCGCCGCGATCGCGGTCATGTGCGTTCGTCAGGTTCCTGGCCGCTCTCCAGCCGGCCGCGCAGCACCGTCACGACGCGGCCGACGGTCTCGAGGTCCTTCATCGACAGCCCGTCGGCGAGGCTGTTCACCCAGGGCAGCTGCAGGCGCATGGCCGCGTCGAAGCTTTGCCGCCCCTTGGCGGTCAGCACGACGAGCTGGGCGCGGCGGTGATGCGGGTTGGTTTCGAAGGCGACGAGCCCGTCCCGCTCGAGATCGTTGACGATCCGCTGCACGTTCTGTCTGGCGGCGCCGAGGTCGCGCGCCAGCCATGCGACCGGCTGCGGGCGCTCGGCGGCGACGATGGCACCGAGGATCTGCCAGCGTGCGCTGGTCAGCCCGAGCCCGGCCACCAGCCGGTCGCCTGATGTGAACAGCAGGCTGTTGAGCCTGAACAGGTCGGGAATCAGGGTGCTCAGCGCTTCGCCCGCCGGCGTTCGTTTTGCATTCGGCATTCGTCACCATACAAACGTATTGACATCATAATGTCAATTTCTATATGTATCCATCATAACGAAATGACATCATAACACCATATGGAACGGAGCCAACCATGCCGCAGATGCGTCCCCTGGACCCCGCTTTCCCGATCGACCGCCAGCTCGCGGTCGATGCCACCAACGTCGTGCTCGTCAACCTCTTCACGCTCGATGCGGCCGACGAGGACACGTTTCTCAAGGCCTGGCAGGACGACGCCGCCATCATGAAGCGGCAGCCCGGCTTCATCTCGACCCAGCTGCATCGCGCGATCGGCGAGAGCCCGGCCTATCTGAACTACGCGGTCTGGGAATCCACCGCCGCCTTCCGCGCCGCGTTCATGAACCCCGAGTTCAGGGCCAAGCTCTCGGCCTATCCCGCCTCGGCGGTGGCCTCGCCGCATTTGTTCCAGAAGGTGGCGATCCCGGGCGTGTGCGTCGCGTAACGGACTGTCAGGCCGTCGCGTCAAGGATCGGTCAGCTGTGCACCAGCATGCCAACCCCAAGCGTGGCAGCAGCGGCCAGAAACGATATGTCCAGAAATCGCAGCGGCGCTTTTGGACGATGACCGGCAGAACCGGAAATGACGTAATAGAGCCCATAGCCCGCGCCGAGAACGACGAACGTCAGCGTTTGCTTGAGCCAGAACGTCAAGACGACCGCAAGATCATCGATGCTGTCCAGGGCATAGGCGCCGACCGCGAGCAACGTGCCGATCGCGTAGAACAGCACGAGCGTTGACGTCAGTGATTTGGCGTCGCGGGACATGCGATGATCCTTGCATCCTGATCGTGATCAAATCGCAAAAAAGAAGGCCGCCCGGAGGCGGCCTTCGATCTCGATGGGGATGTGGGAAGCTTAGAAGCCGCCCATGCCGCCCATTCCACCCATGCCGCCGCCGCCCGGCATTGCCGGCGCCGCGTCCTTCGGCAGTTCGGCGACCATGGCTTCGGTGGTCACGAGCAGGCCGGCCACGGACGAGGCGTCCTGCAAGGCGGTGCGCACCACCTTGGCGGGGTCGATGATGCCCTTGTCGACCATGTCGACATAGTCCTCGGTCTGGGCGTCGAAGCCGAAGGTCTCCGACTTGTTCTCGAGGATCTTGCCGACCACGATCGAGCCCTCGACACCGGCGTTCTCCGAGATCTGGCGGACCGGAGCTTCGAGCGCCTTGAGCACGATGTTGATGCCGGCCTGGACGTCGGCATTCGGGTTGGTGAGCCGGCCGACCGCCTTCTTGGCGCGCAGCAGCGCGACGCCGCCGCCCGGCACGATGCCTTCCTGCACCGCGGCGCGGGTCGCGTTCAGCGCGTCCTCGACACGGTCCTTCTTCTCCTTGACCTCGACCTCGGTCGCACCGCCGACCTTGATGACGGCAACGCCGCCGGCGAGCTTGGCGAGGCGCTCCTGCAGCTTCTCACGGTCGTAGTCCGAGGTGGTCTCCTCGATCTGCGCCTTGATCTGGCCAACGCGGGCGTCGATGTCCTTCTTCTTGCCGGCGCCCTTGACGATCGTGGTGTTTTCCTTGTCGATCACGATCTTGCCGGCGCGGCCGAGCATGTTGATCGTGACGCTCTCGAGCTTCATGCCGAGGTCGTCGGAGATCAGCTGACCGCCGGTCAGGATCGCGATGTCCTCCAGCATCGCCTTGCGGCGATCGCCGAAGCCCGGCGCCTTAACGGCGGCGACCTTGAGCCCGCCGCGCAGGCGGTTGACGACCAGGGTCGCCAGCGCCTCGCCCTCGACGTCCTCGGCGAGGATCAGGAGCGGACGGCCCGACTGCACCACGGCTTCCAGCACCGGCAGCATGGACTGCAGGCCGGACAGCTTCTTCTCGTGCAGCAGGATGTAGGCATCCTCGAGCTCGGCGGTCATCTTCTCGGCGTTGGTGATGAAGTAGGGGCTGAGGTAGCCGCGGTCGAACTTCATGCCCTCGACGATGTCGACCTCGGTCTCGAGCGACTTGTTCTCCTCGACGGTGATCACGCCCTCGTTGCCGACCTTCTGCATCGCCTGCGCGATCATCTTGCCGATCGCGGCATCGCCATTGGCCGAGATGGTGCCGACCTGGGCGACTTCGGACGAGGAGGCGACCGGCTTGGCGCGCTTCTCGATGTCCTTGATCACGGCCGCGACCGCGGTGTCAATGCCGCGCTTCAGGTCCATCGGGTTCATGCCGGCGGCGACCGACTTGGCGCCCTCGCGGACGATGGCCTGCGCCAGTACGGTCGCGGTGGTGGTGCCGTCACCGGCGGTGTCGTTGGTCTTGGAAGCGACCTCGCGCAGCATCTGCGCACCCATGTTCTCGAACTTGTCGTCGAGCTCGATCTCCTTGGCGACGGTGACGCCGTCCTTGGTGATGCGGGGAGCGCCGAAGCTCTTCTCGATGACGACGTTGCGGCCCTTCGGGCCGAGCGTCACCTTCACGGCGTTGGCGAGCACGTCGACACCGCGCAGCATGCGGTCGCGGGCCTCTCCGGCGAATTTTACGTCCTTGGCAGCCATTGATTTGAACTCCTGGAATGTCTGTGGATTGCTTGTCGCTCGTTTTTCTCGTCATTGCCGGGCTTGACCCGGCAATCCATCGCTTCAGAAGATTGATGGATGCCCGGGTCATCTAGCGCGAAGACGCGCTTCTGCCCGGGCATGACAGCGGAGGGCGCGGCGGCCCTCGGAGTCCAAGGCGTTACGCCAGTACGCCCATGATGTCGGACTCCTTCATGATCAGGAGTTCCTGGTTGTCGAGCTTGACCTCGGTGCCCGACCATTTTCCGAACAGCACGCGGTCGCCGACCTTGAGGTCGATCGGGATCAGCTTGCCGGCCTCGTCGCGGCCACCCGGGCCGACGGCGACGATCTCGCCCTGGGACGGCTTCTCCTTGGCCGAGTCGGGAATGATGATGCCGCCCTTGGACTTCTCCTCGGCATCGATACGCTTGACCACGACGCGGTCGTGCAGGGGGCGGAAGGTGGATTTAGCCATGACGTTCCCTCTTGGAGGCTCGGTTTCAGGTCCGGTTCATCGGGACCGGCGTTGGATGCCGGCCGGTCGGCGCTGGGCAGGACGCCCGGCGCTCTTAGCAATCGTGGTGCGAGAGTGCTAATTGTGGGCCGGGAAATATGGCTTGGCGCAGTTTCTGTCAAGCAAACGGGTTAAGGCCTTGGTGAGGCCAATATAGGATGGTGGACCAGAAACCAAATCGTAGCGATGACGTAATTTTGTCAGACGTCATTGCTCCGCCTTAAGTTTTACGCTTGGCTGCAGGACGGGTGCGGCCGGGACATAGTCGGGGGATGCATATGATCAGGTCACTCAACGCGCGATTGGTCGCACGGTTCGCGGCTGTTTCGGCGCTGACGACACTCTTGGGGGCGTGCGGCAGCATGAGCCTGCCGTCGTTGTCGTCGAACCCTGAGCCGGCGCCAGCCGAGCCGGGCGTAGCCCCCGAAATGCCCGCAAGCATCCGCGCCGACGAGATCGTCGGCCGCTGGGGTCTCGCCTCGTTCCAGAATCCCGCTGACCGCGCCCGCACCGAGGCCGCCGCGCGCGGCCAGTGCAAGCAGCCTTACGTGATCGGCGCCGGCCAGAACGGCGGCGTCATCATGCATCTGGCCGACCAGGCCACCCCGCAGGAACTGCGGCTGAAAGGTTCCCCGAGCGGCAAGAACTATATCGGCCCGCCAGGACCGACGCCCGGCGAGCAGGACCGCGAGATCGTCTCGTTCGACGGCCGCGTCATGATCACCCGCTTCGTCGACAAGGACGCCGGGGTCCGCTACGGCAACATGGTCTATGTCCGCTGCGCCCCGAGGGCGTAGTGGCGAGCTACTTCAGCATGAGATAGCGCCGCATCGGGGCGCACCTCTCCCCTTGTGGGAGAGGTCGGATCGCATCGTCAGATGCAATCCGGGTGAGGGGTCTCCCTCCGCGAGTGACCCTTTCGAGATTTGAGTAGGCGGCGACAACCCCTCATCCGGCGCGGATTGCATCCGCGCCACCTTCTCCCGCAAGGGGAGAAGGGAAGGAGACCCGCAAACGACGGTCTTATCGCCGCACGCCAACCCGATTGACGCCGCCATTCAAATTGCCGCCCGCATTGTGACGGACCGCGGCGCGCGCCACCGGACGAGGCCTGAGCACGACGCCCGCCCTCGCGACGCAACCCTGCGGGTAACCGACATACGTGCAGTAAACCACGGCCTTGGCCGGCGCTGGCGTGAGAGCGACAGCTGCAAACCCCAACATGAGGCTGGTCGCAATTCCCGCAGCCGTCACGGACTTGATCGAAGGAATGTTCGTCCGATGCATGGTGATCCTCCTCATCGCAGGCGAACCGAAAGGTGATCGCGCCGCTTCGGATGCGGCGCAAGCTATCGTCAGCGGCAAGGGATAGGTGACCTTGACGTAAATCAAGGCCGGGCGCGACTTGTCGTAGCGTGAGATCGATCTGCTTCATCATGAAAGAGGGCGGCTCGTTGAGCCGCCCTCTGCGATGCCGTTGCGCCGGCGCCGACGTCACTGACAGACGTACATGCGGCCGTCAGCCATCTTGGTCATCGTGCCAGGCTCGCAGCCGATGCCATTGGCTGCCTTGTACTCCGTCCATCCGGCGTATCCGTAATACGGACTGATCCTTTGGTAGGCTCGTGCCGGATAGTAGGGCCGGCCAAAGTAGGGATCCGTCTGGGCGGCATACGAATTGGTCCAATCGTTTGTGCCCCAGCCGGCATAGGCCGGCGCGGTAGCGGCCGCTGCGGCGACGGCTGCCGTAGCGGCGACACCCGCGCCAACCCCGTATCCGTACGCGGCGCGCCGGGTTTGACGACGCGCAACGCCCGCGACGCTCACGGGCGTCAGCGGTCGGCCCACACGCGCCTGGGCGCTTTCGACCGAAGCCGAAATGCCGCCCTGCTCAGACCAGGTGATGGAGAACAGTGTCGCACAGGCGAAAGTCGAGAATGCAATTGCAGTACTTCTGACAATTCTTTGCGTCATGTTCAATCTCCAGCGTTGAGTACTCCAGTGGCTCCACCCCAATCAGTGACAACAAGGCGCAATGCGCGCGAATGAATTGAGCCCGCCGCTGACCGTCACGGCGTCAAGGACGGTATGGTGCTCACGCAGCGTCTGCGAACAGCGAGCCTGAGTTCTTGAGATGCGCGCAGCGAGCGGCTGCAGAATTGTGACTGCGTGGTGAGCGGACGCACAAATCCCCGTTCGGGGGCGACCGGATTCACTCCGGAAGTCCGATGCAACCGGCACCCAATGTTGGCTCCCGGCATGCGCATGACGAATTTCCCTCATGCACATTATGCGTCAGCGACGCCGGATCTACCAGTCAATTTCCAACTGCAGCATTGGCACAAACTGCATGCGGTCGAGAGCGGCTCTGCCTCGGTTCTCGCTCGCCTCGACAAGGCTTGATCCATGTCAAAGGCCCTCAAGTCTTCGCATGAGACATTAGGTGACGATCATGCACGCCACGGAGCGGTCTTGCGGATGATACCCGCTTGACGCCGTGCTGAGCCATGCTTCAAACAAAAAACGCCGGCCCTCGGGCCGGCGTTTTTCGTCTGATCAGACAAAGCTCAGTTGAACATCGCGTCGATGTCGTCCTGCGAGGCGTGGCCGGCGTCGCCGTCGAGCTTCGGGCCGTTGAGCAGGCGGGCATCGCCCTCGCGGGTGTCGACGATCGCAGGGACGTGGGTCTTGATCGCGTCGACGCCGCCCCAGATGTTCATCATCTCGTTGATGTGCTGTTCGATGAACTTCATCGTCTGCATCACCTTGCTGATGCGCTGGCCGGTGAGGTCCTGGAAGTTGCAGGCCTCGAAGATCGAGACCACGCGCTCCTGAATATCTTCGCTGAGCCGCTTCTGCTGGTCGGGCGTGACGTTGTTCGCGAGCGCGCTCGCGGCCTGGTCGATCGCCTCCACCGCCTCGAGGATCTGCTGGGTCGCCTGTTCGGTGCCGCCGACCACGGCGCCGAGCTCGCCATTGACCTTGGCCATCTCCTCGCCGTTGAAGCTCTTGCCGTGCAGCACGGCGATCTCGCGCTTGGTGCGGCTGATCGCGTCGTGGATCAGGTCGAGCTCGACCTTGAGCTTCTCGCACTGTTCGACCTGCGCACGGTAGGTCTCGAGCAGCGCGTGGGTCTCGGCGACTTCGCGGGCGACCGCGGCATCGACGCTGTCGCCGGTGCGCTGTGCCGGTGCTGCGGCCATCTGGGCGCGGATCGAGCGAAGCTCGGCCATGATCTCGCGATGCATCGGACCGAGATCGGCGCCGCTGGAAACATCCTGCTCCGGCATCACAACCTCGCCCATCGCCTGCTCGACACGAAAACGCTTCCGCTTCACTGACATGATTTTCATTCCCGCCCCTTCACTGAAGTCCGTTCTAGACAGAGCGGATTTAACGTCAGGTTCACGCCGGAACTGTTTGCGCGGATAGCGCGCAAGCGCGGCGATACCGGCGATTAACCATGTCGCTTCACCGTTCACGCAAAATAAACGCTGTCACGGAAAACCGCGCTGCATTGCTGGCGTGGTGAATCGAAACGGCCGATCTGTTTACCAAACCGATGCGGTTTTCATTGCCTATTGACCACGTGCAACGGCGCAAAGTCGGCGCCCTCGCGCATCACGTCACGACGAAACCAGTACAGAGTACGTCGATGTTCAGGAAAACCACGCTTGCGCTGCTCGCCGGCGCGTCTTCTCTTATTGCCGTTCCCCATCACGCCATGGCGATCGACGCGGCAGCGCCCGCCGGGCCCGCCGTCATCTATGCCAATCAGGGCGGCGCTCCGCAGCCGCCGATGCGCACCGCCTATGTGCAGCCGCAGCGCTCCAACATGGGCGGCGGCTTCATCGAATTCCTGTTCGGCGATGCGCCGTCGTCGCAGGGTTATTCGCCGCAGCCGATGTATCAGCAGCAGCCCGGCTATTACGGCAACCGTCAGCTGCCGCCGATGGATCCGCAGCAGCAGATGCTCCGGCAGCAGGAGGAGGCCGCGGGCGATCCGGCGCAGCGTCCGTTCGATCCGAGATACGAAAAGCAGCTGGTCGACTATTCCGGCAAGGAAGGCGCCGGCACCATCGTCGTCGATACGCCGAACAAGTTTCTCTATCTGGTGCAGGGCGACGGCCGCGCGCTGCGCTACGGCATCGGCGTCGGCCGGCCCGGCTTCACCTGGGCCGGCGTGAAGACGATCTCCGCGAAGAAGGAGTGGCCGGCCTGGACGCCACCGCCGGAAATGCTGGCGCGCCGTCCCGACCTGCCGCGGCACATGGAAGGCGGCCCGGAGAATCCGCTCGGCGCCCGCGCGATGTATCTCGGCTCCTCGCTCTACCGCATCCACGGCTCCAACGAGCCCTGGACGATCGGCACCAACGTCTCGTCCGGCTGCATCCGGATGCGCAACGAGGACGTCATCGACCTCTACGGCCGCGTCAATGTCGGGGCCAAGGTCGTCGTGATGTGAGGTTGGTTTTGAAGCAGCTACCCCAAACATGGTGTCGTCCCGGCGAAAGCCGGGATCCATAACCACAGGCGGTTGTTACTGAGAGAAGCTGTAGCCCCAGCCGTGTCAAATCCCGCACGGTTGTGGTTATGGGTCCCGGCTTTCGCCGGGACGACGGAATCAAAACGGCCGCTCGATTGGAGCGGCCGTTGTCGTTTCAGCGATCGCGTTTACGCGTAGTTGCTGTCGTCACCGTCGCCGCCGCCATCGAAGCCGTCGTCATCATTGTCGAAGTCGTCGGCATCTTGATCATCGTCACTGTCCCGGTCGGCCTGCGCCTGGTCAAACGCGCCGGCGCGCGAGCCGCTGTCGCGGTTGGAGCCGACATCGTTGATCCCGGCGTCACGCGCCAAGTCGCTCGACGACTGGTCGCCGCCCCAAGGACGCGACCCGCCGCCGAGGCCGCCGGCATCGGCCATCGACTGGTGGCTGCCGCCACCCATCATGCCACGGATGCTGGAGAGCAACAGTCCGCCGCCGACCACGCCGGCCGCGGCCGCCGCTGCGGTGCCGAGGAACGAACCGCCGCCGCCACCGGGAGCGCCGCCGCCGAAGGCCGGCGGCTGCGGGCCGCCATAGCCCTGGCCGTAGGGTTGCGCGGGCTGGCCGTAAGGCTGGCCATAGCCGCCGCCGGCCTGCTGCATCGCCTGGCCCGAGTTCCAGACCGGGCGGCCGCCCGGATCGCGGCCGCCCATGTCGGGCGCCCGCACCGGCGGCACCGAACCATGCTGCTGGCCCTGTCCGCCGAAGATCGCATCGCGCATCGAATCGAGGAAACCGCCGCCCTGCTGCTGGGCTCCCTGCTGCTGGCCGACCGCAGCCTCGAGTTCCTGGATCCGGTCATGGGCGCGCTTCAGCGCCTCGTCCTGAACCAGCGCGGTCTGCACCAGCGCGTAGACCGCATTCGGCGCGCCGCGCAGGCCCTGCACGATCGCGGACATGGCCTCGCCGTCGCGCGGGGCATTCTCCAGCTTGGCGAGCCGGTCGAAGAGATCGTCGATCAGTTGGCGTTCTTGCGGTGTCATGGCGTTCTCCATTGCGCCGATCGAATCGGTGCGTCCGGGATGTAGGACTGGGTTTGTGGCGCAAGGAGTGGGGGCCAGAATTAAATTTATGTATGCGACAATACGACCGGCGGCTTTTCGTGAACCTTAGAGCGTTTTCGAGCGAAGCCTGCCCCGCACTTGATGCGGGGTGGGACCGGTTCAGGCCAGTGTAACTTTATTCAGGGCCAGCAGCGCGGGGAAATCGTCGCCTGCCAGATAGGCATGCTCGGTCTCGCGCTGCGTCGTCAGCGGGTCGAGGCTTTTCAGCGTCTCGTCGACGAAACCGGGATGGCACATCACAAGCCCGTCCGCCGGCATGCCGTCGAGGAAGCCCTGCATCAGCGCCGCGAAATCAATGCCGCGCGTAAAATCATAGGCGCCGGCGAAGGCCGGATTGAACCGCAGGCCCGCCCGCTGTGCCTTGATCCGGAATTGCGTGCTGAGCACGTTCAGCACCAGCGCCTTCGGCGCCGCCAGCTGCCGCGCCAGCGGGCCTTCGCGTCCGCACTGACGCACCCAGGCATCGGGCGCGCGCTCCTTCACGGCGCGCAGGAAGCCGTCGCGCACCTGCGGGAACAGCTGCGCGTGCTGATGACCGTCGACGAAGTCGGGTGCGCGGCCGAACAGATCATGGAAGGCGTCGAGCTGCGCCAGCACCTCGGCATGGACCAGTTCGGCGTCGAGCCGGTGCATCAGCCCGGCGCGCAGCAGCCGTGGGAAGGGCAGGAACATGTCGCCGTCGAGCGGGCGGAAATGCATCGTCAGCGGCCGGAACGGCGCGGTCAGCGTCACATGCAGCCCGATCGCGCAACGCGGGCTGTTCGCCACCGACGCCGTGAGCGCGCTGGCCGCATCGCGGCCGATCGCCGGCGTCACCATCATCACCGACGTCGCGTTGAGGCGGCCGCGCTCGATCAGATCGCGGATCGCGCGATTGACGCCGTCGCTCAAGCCATAATCGTCAGCACACAGCCAGATCCGGCGCGGCGTATCGGTGTTCATTCCGCGGCGGTCCGCTCGGAGGCATTTTGCGCCGCGCCGCCGTCGGCGTGCTTCTCGGTGTGCTCGGCGACGAAGTAGATCGGCCGCGCCTTCAGCTCGGAGAGGATCTTGCCGATATATTCGCCGACGATGCCGATCATGATCAGCTGCACGCCGCCGATCGTCATCATGCCGATCATCAGCGACGGATAGCCGGGGACCTGCTTGCCGGTGGTCAACACTTCCCAGAGAATCGAGAGGCCGAACAGGAACGCAGCGCCGGCGAGCAGCGCGCCGAGCAGGCTGGCAAAGCGCAGCGGCGCCACCGAGAACGAGGTCAGGCCCTCGATCGACAGGCCGATCAGCCGGCCGGCATTGAAGGTGGTGACGCCGTGCGCGCGCGGCGCCGGCTCGTAGTCGACGCGGATCTGCCTGAAGCCGATCCAGCTGGCGAGGCCCTTGAAGAAGCGGTTGCGCTCCGGCAATTGCCGCAGGGCTGCGGCCGCGCGCGGCGACAGCAGGCGGAAGTCGCCGGCATCCTCCGGAATCTGCTGCCGCGCGCCCCAGTTGATCAGCGCGTAAAAGCCGCGCACGGCCAGCCGCCGCGCGGCCGATTCATTGTCGCGATGCGCCTTCGCCGTGTAGACCACGTCGTAGCCGTCATCGATCCAGTGTGCGACCAGTTGCTCCACGAGCGTCGGCGGATGCTGGCCGTCGCCATCCATGAACAGCACCGCGCCGCGGCGGGCATGGTCGAGGCCGGCCATCAGCGCCGCCTCCTTGCCGAAATTGCGCGACAGCGACACCACCTGCAGGTCGAGCCCGTCGGCGGGCAGGCCGCGCGCGATCGTCAGCGTGTTGTCCGCGCTGCCGTCATCGACATAGATCACCTCGCAGGCGAGGCCGTAGCGGGCGCGCAGCGTCCTGGCGAGGCTGACCAGCCGCTCATGCAGCGCCGCAAGCCCGGCCGCCTCGTTGTAGACGGGCACGACGATCGACAGACCCTGCCCGGCGGCGGTCTTGGCGGTCGTGGTCAGGCTGGAAACGTCAGAGCCCAGCATCATCGATCAGGTTCCGGAACTAGAGCGTTTTTCGAGCGAAGTGGCCTTCCGCCTCGCACGAAGAAACCGCGTCAAAACGAGAGATCCCTCGAACACAATATGGTACCGCAGGGCAGCTGTCGCCAACATGAACGGCGTGGCCGCCTCATTGTCGCAGGAACGCCTCAAGCCGGGCGAACAGCGGGTTCTCGCGATCGAACACATAGTCCAGCGATACCACCGACACGGTTTCGGCGCCGTGCTCGCGCAGGAAGCTGCCGAGCGCGTAGAGCTTGCCCGGTGGGCAGTGCAGCGTAAGCATGCCCGACGAGGTCGGGCCGCCGAACGGGGCGACGACGCCGAAACGGTTATGCGCCTCCGAGAGCAGCGCATCGTTGCAGCCGGCGAAGCGGGTGCGGACCTCGCGATACTTGCTGGCGCGGGCGCGTGCCGCGATGTGGTCGAGGATGACGCGCGCGGTCTCGCGGGCGCCGGTCGACCAGTCGGCATCCCGCGACGCAACGAGGTTGGCCTGGCTGCGCAGCATGACGCCGTCGTCGAGCACCTTGAGCCCGTTGGCGGTGAGCGTCGCCCCTGTCGTCGTGATGTCGACGATCAGTTCGGCGGTGCCGGCGGCGGGCGCGCCCTCGGTGGCGCCGGCGCTTTCGACGATGCGGTAGTCGCCGACGCCGTGCCTGGCAAAGAAGCCGCGCGTCAGATTGATGTATTTGGTCGCCACCCGCATGCGGTGATTGTGCTGCTCGCGGAAGCCGGACGCGACGTCGTCGAGATCGGCCATGGTGCGGACGTCGATCCAGGCCTGCGGCACCGCGACCACGACATTGGCATAGCCGAAGCCGAGGCCTTCGATCATCAGCACGCGCTTGTCGGCATCGGGAATGCTCTCGCGCACCAGGTCCTCGCCGGTGACGCCGAGATGCACCGAGCCGCGAGCCAGATTGGCCGCGATCTCGCTCGCCGAGAGATAGGCGATCTCGACATTGTCGACGCCGGCGATGGTGCCGCGATAGTCGCGGGCGCCGCCGGCCTTCGACAAGGTCAGCCCGGCGCAGGCGAAGAAGCTTTCGGCGTTTTCCTGCAGCCGCCCCTTGGAGGGCACGGCGACGACGAAGGGCGTGCTCATTGGGCGCCTCCGAAGGAGGTGGCCTGGCCATGCCGGGTCATCGCCTCGATCCAGACCGAGAAGCCGACCGCGGGGATCGGGCTCGCCGAGCCGAGCTGCGTCATCAGCCCATCATAGCGCCCGCCGGCGACCAGCGGCTCGGCGCCGTTGCCCTTGGCGTGCAGTTCGAACTCGAAGCCGGTGTAGTAGTCGAGGCCGCGGCCGAACGCGGTGGAGAACCGGGTCCTTCGGATGTCGATGCCGCGCGCGGCCATGAAGCCGATCCGGCTCTCGAGCTGGTCGATCGCGGCGGCAAGGTTCAGTTTGGCGTCGGAGGCAAGCGCGCGCAGTTGCGCGACCGCGTCGTCGGGATCGCCCGCGATCGCCAGGAAGCGCTTGATGGTCGCGACCGCGTCGCGCGGCAGCGCGCCGCCCTTCAGCGTCGATTGCTCGAGGAAACGGTCGGCGATCTCGGCGACCGTGCGGCCGCCGACATTGGTGGTGCCGGCGATCGACATCAGATCGGTGACCAGCGCCAGCGCCGCCTTGCGGTCGGAGCCGGCCAGCGCAGCGAGCACGCCCTCATATTCGTTGCGGCCCGGCGCGGTCTTGAGCGTCAGCTGCTCGATGTCGTCGGTCAGCGAGACCTTGCGGTTGAAGTCCTTGATCAGCCGGCGCCGCCACACCGGATAGAGGTCGAGCGCATCGATCAGCGCGTTGAACAGCGCGACGTCGCCGGTGCGGATCTCGACGTCCTTCAACCCGAACGCCGTGGTCGCCTCCAGCGCCAGCGCCAGCATCTCGGCGTCGGCCGCGGCGCGGTCCTGCCGCCCGAACGATTCGATGCCGGCCTGCAGGAACTGGCTCGGCGCACCGCCGCGATAGCGGAACACCGGACCGAGATAGCTGAAGCCGGCGGGCTGGCCGGCGCGGGCGGAGGCGAGGTAGTCGCGCGCCACCGGGATCGTGAGGTCCGGGCGCAGGCAGAGCTCCTCGCCGCCCGGGTCCGTCGTCAGGTAAAGGCTCTTGCGGATGTCCTCGCCGGAGAGATCGAGGAACGGTTCGGCCGGCTGCAGGATCGCGGGCTCGGACCTCTGATAGCCGGCCTGCGCGAACGAGGCCAGCAGCGCATCCGCCCAGACGGCGGATCCGGCGGCGGATCGTGGTGCGGCAGCTTCGGTCATCTCGACGTCCAATAGGTCCGGACCAGGTTCCGGCGCGGGTTCCAAGGGTGGTTCGGGGCAGCCCTTACCATGGCCGGATCGGGGTTTCGACAGCGATCGGCCAAGTGGCTTAATGATTGCGTGCGTTAACGATTTTACGACGGCTTGGCTAGGGGCAGATGTTTGTCCTCGGCTTTCATCGGGCAAACGAGCTGCAGGTTCCGTCATCCCGGCGCAAAGGCTTCGCCTTTGTCGCTGGAGGCGCGAGCGCAGCGAGCCTCGAAGGATCGACGGCCACCAGCCGGGCCGTGCATCCTTCGAAGCTCGCCGAAGAGGCTCGCACCTCAGGATGACGGGGAGGGAGTGTGTGGCCCATTTCCTCGCCAATCCCCCAGTGCCGCCTGCACCAGTGCCAGCGCGGCGACGGCGGCGGTGTCGGCGCGCAGGATGCGCGGGCCGAGGGCGAGGCGGAGGATGGCGGGCTGTCGCAGCAGCAGCGCGCGCTCTTCATCGGCGAAGCCGCCTTCCGGACCGATCAGGACATCGATGCCGGCATTCGCAGCCGTTGCCGCCTGTAGCGCCCGCACCGGGCTTTCGACCTCGGCGGCCTCGTCGCAGAACACCAGCAGCCGCGCCTGATCGCGCCCTGCCAGGAAACGTTCGAGCGGAAGGGGATCGGCGACCTCGGCGAGCGAGATGATCCCGCATTGCTCGGCGGCCTCGACTACGTTGGCGCGCATCCGCTCGCTATTGACCCGCGACACCTGGGTGAAGCGTGTCAGCACCGGCACCAGCCGCGCGGCGCCCATCTCGACCGCCTTCTGCACCATGTAATCGAGCCGCGCATGCTTCAGCGGCGCGAACACATAGCTGACGTCGGGCAGGCGGTCCTGCGCGCGGGTCTGCGCTGATACCGTCAGCATGTCGGCCCGCTTGCGGCCGGAAATCTCCGCGCGCCATTCGCCGTCACGCCCGTTGAACACCAGCACGGCATCGCCGGCGTTAAGCCGCAGCACGTTGCCGAGATAGTTGCTCTGATCGCGTGCGAGCGGAACGGTTGCACCGGCGCCGAGCGGGGCATCGACAAACAGGCGGGGGCTGCGAAAATCGTGTTCAGGCATATCCGAGGCGGCTTCATTGCGGTGTGGCAAGTTTACCAAACTATGCGACACCGTAATCCCGCGGACTCGTCAGGAACTCGCCGGCCGGGTAGTAAGGAGGCGTCGATATATTGCTTCAGTCACCAAGTCATTTCTTTAGTCCAAAGGGGCCGCTTGCACGCAGCCCCTTTTGCTTTTCAGTCCCCCGTGCGCGGCATCGGGCCGTTAATCCAAACCGAGGCCTTGCCGAAAATCGCGTTCAGGCAAATTTGATGGTCCATTTTACCGCCGTTCGTAGCCTAAAGGCTTAGAATCGGGGAACAATTTAATGTGGCCGGTGTGGCCCTACGCCGCGCTGTCGCCCAAATCGACGGGTTGTTAAGGCCTCACAGGAATCGTAAAACGCCCCCAAAATTCGTTGCTTCGTTTTTGTTGCGCTGGGGTTGCCTGGACCTTTTGCCGGAGAAACACCCTCGATGATCCGCCGACTGATCGTGCTGACCGTTGCCGCGACCGCCCTGTCCGTGGGGCAAGCCGCCGCGCAGAGCGCCTTTCCGGCCCCGTTGCCCAACCAGGCCGGTAAGGCCGGCACCGCGTCCGACCCCGCGTTTCCGCCGGTCAATGGCATGCGTCCAAGCCAGGCCGGAACCGCCTCGGATTCCGCATTCCCGCCGGTCAACGGCGCGCCGGCGGCCAGGGTCGGTGCCACGCCGTCGGCATTTCCGAGCAGTGGCGCGGCCCCCATCGCCGGTGGCGGGCTGTCGTCGCCGCCTCCGCCGGGTGCGGGTGCGGGTGGTGGTGCCGCCGACGCCTGCATGAAGAATTTCACGCCGCTGCGTGAGGATGCGGAGAAGCGCGGCAAGGCGATCAAGGCGGCGAGCGATCGCCACGCCAGCCCCCAGGAGGCCTGCAAGCTGATCGGCAATTACAGCCAGGCCGAGATCAAGATGATCAAATATGTCGACACCAACGCGCAGAAGTGCGGAATTCCGCCGCAGATCGCCGACCAGCTCAAGGCCGGACACAAGAATACCGAAGCGCTGCTGAAGAAGGTCTGCAATGTCGCGGAGCAGGCGGCGGCGCAGCCGCGTGGGCCAGCGGGCCCGAGCTTGAGCGACGTGCTCGGTTCGTCCGCCTCGCTGCCGGAAGCGACGCCGACCAAGAAGGGCGGCAGCACCTTCGATACGCTGAACGGCAACGTCCTCACCCGTTGATGGATCACCCATGAGCGATGTCTCCACCCGCGTTGCCGATTCCACAGGCAACTGGGTGGATACCCATGCGCCGGTCTGGTCGCGGCCCTATCTGCGGCTTGCGCGCTACGACCGGCCGATCGGCTCCTGGCTGCTGTTGATGCCGTGCTGGTGGTCGGCGGCGCTTGCCGCCGGCGTCGCGCATGACGTGCGCTCGCTGCCGCTCGTGGTCCTGCTGTTCTTCGTCGGCGCCTTCGTGATGCGCGGCGCCGGCTGCACCTGGAACGACATCACCGATCGCGATCTCGACGCCAAGGTCGAACGCACGCGGTCGCGGCCGATCCCCGCCGGGCAGGTCACGGTGACGCAGGCGGTGGTCTTCATGGTCCTGCAGGCGCTGATCGGGCTTCTCGTGCTGCTGCAGTTCAACCGCTTCGCGGTGATGACCGGCATCGCCTCGCTTCTGATCGTCGCGATCTACCCGTTCATGAAGCGGATCACCTGGTGGCCGCAGGTCGTGCTCGGCCTCGCCTTCTCCTACGGCGCGCTGATGGGATTTGCGGTGACGCTCGCGCGCATCGATCTGGCCGCGATTGCGCTCTACGCCGGATCGATCGCCTGGGTGATCGCCTACGACACCATCTACGCCCATCAGGACGCCGAGGATGATGCGTTGATCGGCGTCAAATCCACCGCGCGCCTGTTCGGTGCACGCACCCATCGTGCGCTCGTGATCTTCTACGGTCTCGCCGTGCTCTTGATCGGCGTGGCATTCGCACTCGCGGGGGCGCGCTGGCCCGCCTGGATCGGCCTTTCGGCGTTCGCGCTGCATCTCGCCTGGCAGGTCCGGCGGCTCGACATCAGCGATGGCGCGCTCTGCCTGCGCATCTTCAAGTCCAACCGCGACGCCGGCTTCATCCTGTTCGCGAGCCTGGTCATCGACGCGGTGCTGCGCGCGGCGTAGCCGCGCTCCCTCACGCGGGTGTCTGACTCACCGGCCGAACCACACATTCGGTGTCGTCCCTGCGAAAGCAGGGACCCATAACCACTAACATTCATTGTTGAGCGAGGCTGGAACGACAAGTCGCGTCTCCACAACGTCGGCTGCGGCGTATGGGTCCCTGCTTTCGCAGGGACGACAGCGGTTGTGAGGCGAGCTGTGTACGAAGAAACGATAAAACTAATCCCGCGCGATGATCTCGCGTTCGCCGCGATGTACGCTGGTCCCATCGGGCCGGAAGCCCGCGCGGCGGCGGACCAGGAATTTCGGCCTTCGCGCGCGGATCGCGTTGCGGCGACGGCGGCGCGGGGAGGGCGTCCGCGGCGCCGGCTCGGTCAGTTGCGGGAGACGGAAGATGTCGCTCCACATCTGCCAGGCGGAGCTGATCTCCTCGGCATCCGAACTGGCGCCGAGCGGAATGCTGAGCGCGGGATCGCGGTGAACCAGCACCAGCATCTGCGCGTCGTCGATGCCGCGCACCGCGACGCCGAGAAAGTCGCTGACGCGAACATTGACCGCCATCCGCATGCCGAGAACGGCGCGGCGCAGCACGACATGTTCGCGATGAAGCTCGACCTGCCGCATGCCGCCATCCGCGCGCGAATCCTGCGCGTGGAAGCTGAGCGGAAGGGAAAGAGGGTCGAGCCGCAATGCGCAGCTCGACCCGGCGGAATTGATTCCGCTTGTTGGTGTTTGACGCCTCAAAGCTCTGTCTCCCCGCCGGGATTTTGTTCCCGGTCGTTGTGTGAGAGCCTAGCCGAGCGATGTCCGTTCCCCCTTAAAAAGCCTGGTTAATCCCTCCTCACCTCGTGCCATGATTGACAAGAGGTTGGCCCGCATGATTGACGAAGCCTTGCCCCGATCACTCAAATCTTTGTTGCCTGCCGGCGCAAAGTGCTTGAAATCCCTGTGAAACCGGCACATCTGGTGGATCTGTCGACCTCGTTCCGGGCCCCCCTCAATCCGCAGGAATTCGTTCGTGAACTCTTCACCATCTGCATCGCGACACGGCGATACCTCCGATCTGTTCGACCAATCGGGCCTGAGCGACCTCGCGCAGCGCCTGGTCGATGCCGCAAAGCGCGCGGGCGCCGATGCGGCCGATGCCATCGCGGTACGCGGCGTCTCGCAGGGCGTCGAGGTGCGCGACGGCCGCGTCGAGGAAACCGAGCGCTCCGAAGGCGATGACGTCGGCCTGCGGGTGTTCGTCGGCCAGCGCCAGGCGGTGGTGTCGACCAATGACGTCAGCGGCGACGGGGTCGCCAAGCTTGCCGAGCGTGCGGTTGCGATGGCGCGCGTGGCGCCGGACGACAAATATGTCGGTCTCGCCGATCCGGCGCTCCACGCCCGCGATTTCCCCGATCTCGATCTGCTCGACCGCAAGGTTCCGACCACGGCCGAACTGGAGCAGCGCGCGATCGAGGCGGAGGCCGCGGCGCTCGCGGTCAAGGGTGTCACCAAGTCCGGCGGCGCGTCGGCCTCGACCGGGATCGGCGGCATGGTGCTGGTGACGTCGACCGGCTTCCACGGTTCTTATCTGCGCTCCAGCCACGGCATCTCGACGACGGCGATTTCCGGTGAGGGCACCGGCATGGAGCGCGACTACGATTTCACCAGCGCGCCGCATGCCTCCGATCTCGATTCACCTGCCGCCGTCGGCCGCAAGGCCGGCGAGCGCGCGGTGGCGCGGTCCAATCCGCGCAAGGTCGAGACCTGCAAGGTGCCGGTGGTGTTCGATCCGCGGGTCGCCGGTTCGATCGTCGGCCATCTGGTCGGCGCCATCAACGGCGCCTCGATTGCGCGCAAGACCAGCTTCCTGAAGGACAAGCTCGGCGAGCAACTGTTCTCCAGGGACATCCGCATCATCGACGATCCGTTGCGCGTGCGTGGCCTGCGCTCGCAGACCTTCGATGCCGAGGGCGTCAGGGTGAAGAAGACGGCGCTGATCGATGCGGGCGTGCTCACCACCTGGGTGCTGGATTCGGCGACCGCGCGCGAGCTAGGCCTGGTGACGACGGGGCATGCGCATCGCGGCGTGTCGTCCTCGCCGTCGCCCGGAACGTATAATCTGCATCTCGAGCCCGGTGCGGTGACGCCGAAGGAGCTGATCTCCGACATTAAGCAGGGCTTCTATGTCACCGACCTGATCGGCTCCGGCGTCAACGGCGTGACCGGCGATTACAGCCGCGGCGCGTCCGGCTTCTGGATCGAGAACGGCGAGATCACCTATCCGGTCAGCGAAGTGACCATCGCCGGCCATCTGCTGCCGATGTTCAAGTCGCTGGTTGCCGCCAACGATCTGGAATTCCGCTACGGCGTCAATTCGCCGACGCTGCGCATCGAGGGCCTGACGCTTGGCGGACGCTGATACGGACGACTGGACCAAGGCGCGCGATGCCGCCTTGCTGACCAGATCGGTGCAGGAAGCGGGCCGGCTCGCATCGTCGCTGTTCCGCACCGAATTGAAGAACTGGATCAAGGGCGCGTCCTCGCCGGTCTCCGAGGCCGACATCGCGGTCAACGATCTCCTGGAGCAGCAGCTGCGTTCGGCAACGCCCGGCTATGGCTGGCTGTCGGAAGAGAGCGCCGACAACGACACCCGGCTTGGCAGGCGCTTCACCTGGATCGTCGATCCGATCGACGGCACCCGCGCCTATCTCGCCGGCCGCGAGGATTGGTGCGTCAGTGTGGCGCTGGTTGAAAATGCAGCGCCGGTGCTCGCGGCAGTGTATGCGCCGGTCAGCGAGGAATTCTTCTTCGCCGCCCGCGGACAGGGCGCCACCCTGAACGACGGCGCGGTGCATGCAACCGCAGGCACCGATTTCAACTTTCCGCGGATGGCGGGACCGAAGCCGCTGGTGCAGCGGCTCAGCCCGACGCCGGACGAGATCACGCTGTATCCGCGGATCGGATCGCTGGCGCTGCGGTTGTGCCGTGTAGCACAAGGTCGACTTGACGCGGCCTTTGCGGGCGGGCAAAGCCGCGACTGGGATCTTGCCGCCGCGAATTTGATCGTGCAGGAAGCGGGTGGTAAGATGACTGCGCTCTCGGGGGACGCGATTGAGTACAATCGCCGGGAGGTGACGCATGGGGTGCTGGTGGCAGCAGGACGCGAACGTCATGCACGCATTGTCGAGCATTTTCGCAGCCGTCCTTTGCCGTGAGGCCCCGCCGATCCGCGCCGCGTTTCCGATTGTGACGACCAGACCTGCTGCGACAGCCTTGTGACGACCAGACTTGTGACGACCAGACCTGTGACGACCACGACTTCATTTGTTTGCCGGGCATCTCGTTAGGAAAACCACCATCATGTCAGACAATGCCCAGCCCCAGCTGCTTCACCTCGTGATCGGCGGCGAGTTGACCGATCTCGAGCACAACACCTTCAAGAATCTGGACGAAGTCGAGATCGTCGGTGTCTACCCGAACTATGCGACCGCCTATGCGGCCTGGAAGGCGAAGGCGCAGCAGACCGTGGACAACGCCCAGATGCGCTATTTCGTCGTTCATCTCCACCGGTTGCTCGATCCTGAGCAGGACACAAAGCACTCCCATTGAAACGACTTTTTCGCGATCTGCTGCGCAGCGGCTTCGTGCAGCGCGCGCTGGGTGTGCTTGCGGCCGAGTATCTGAGGCTGGTGTGGTACACCAACCGCTTCAGCTACCAGCCGCATGACGTGTACGGGATCGTCGAGCCCCTGATGCCGGCGATCTTCGTGTTCTGGCACGGCCAGCACTTCATGACGCCGTTCATCAAGACCAAGGAGAGCTACCGCGCCAAGGTGCTGATCTCCCGCCACCGCGACGGTGAATTCAACGCCCTCGCGGTGGAGCGGCTCGGCATCGGCACGATCAGGGGTTCCGGCGATCATTCCGGCGCGTTCCATCGCAAGGGCGGCGTCGGCGCCTTCCTGGAGATGGTTCGGGCGCTGGAAGACGGCTGCAACATGGCCACCACCGCCGACGTGCCGAAGCGGGCGCGGGTGGCAGGCCTCGGGGCCATCATGCTGGCGCGGGAGACCGGCCGGCCGATCATGCCCTTTGCGATGGTCACCAGCCGATTCATCCGGTTGAAAAACTGGGATTCGACCACCATCAATTTGCCATTCGGGCGCGGCGCAGTGGTAGGTATTGAGCCGGTCTATGTGCCGCCCGACGCCGACGCCGCGACGATGGAAAAGCTTCGGCAGCACGTGGAGGAACTTCTCAACGAAGCGACCCGACGTGCCTATGCAGCGGTCGGGCGGCCGGAGGCAGCGCTTGGCTAGCTCGCTACCGATGACGTTGCGTATGTACCGCAAGCTGTCGTCCGCGATGGTGCCGCTCGCGCCTGCCCTGATCAAGCGGCGGCTCAAGCTCGGCAAGGAGGATCCAGAACGCGTCGGCGAGCGCCGCGGCGTGAGCGCCGATTCCCGGCCGCAGGGCCCGCTGGTGTGGATTCACGGCGCGAGCGTCGGCGAGGTGCTGGCAGCGGCCGGGCTGATCGAGCGGCTGCGCGCGCTCAATCTGCGCATCCTGCTCACCTCGGGCACGGTGACCTCGGCCGCGATCGTCGCCAAGCGCTTCCCGCCCGACGTGATCCATCAATACGTGCCGTATGACTCGCCGCGTTATGTGACGCGTTTCCTCGATCACTGGCATCCGTCGCTGGCGCTGTTCATCGAATCCGATTTGTGGCCGAACCTGATCCTGTCGAGCGCCGCGCGGCGGCTGCCGATGGTGCTGATCAACGGGCGGATGTCGCAGCGCTCGTTCCCGCGCTGGCGCCGGGTCTCCAACACCATCGGCGCGCTGCTCGGACGGTTCGACATCTGCCTCGCGCAGTCGAACACCGACGCCGAACGCTTTGCCGCGCTTGGCAGCCACAACGTCGTCGTCACCGGCAACCTCAAGCTCGACGTCGCGGCGCCGCCGGCCGATCCGGCCAAGCTGGAGCGGCTGATGTCGGTCACGCGCGGCCGCGCCATTGTGGTTGCCGCGTCGACCCATCCCGGCGAGGAAGAGATCCTGATCGAGGCGCACACGTCGCTCGCGGGATTCTTCCCCGGCCTGCTGACAGTGATCGTGCCGCGGCATGCCTCGCGCGGCGAGGCGGTGGCGCGGCTGGTGACGGAGGCCGGCCTGCGCCCCGGCCTGCGCTCGCATGAGGATCTGCCGGTCGCGACAACAGATATCTATGTCGCCGATACGATGGGCGAACTCGGCCTGTTCTATCGCCTCGCGCCGATCGTGTTCATGGGCGGTTCGCTGGTCGCGCATGGTGGCCAGAATCCGATCGAGGCGATCAAGCTTGGCGCGGCGATCGTGCACGGCCCGCACGTGTTCAACTTCACCGATGTCTATGCGGCGCTCGATCGCGCCGGCGGCGCGCGCCGCGCCGATGATCGGGAAGCGCTGGTCAAGCAGCTCGGCCAGTTCCTTGCTGATTCCGCCGCACGCGACACTTCGCTGGCGGCCTCCGAGCGCGTCGTTGAACAACTCGGTGGCGCGCTGGAGCGCACGGTGACCGCTCTCGAGCCCTATCTGTTGCAGTTGCGGCTCGAGATGGGAGCCGCCAATGCGTGAGCCGGCCTTCTGGCACCGGCCGTCGTCTTGGACATCGCAACTGCTCCAACCGCTTGCCGCGCTTTACGGCGCGGTCGCCGCACGGCGGATGCGGCAATCCGGCGTCGATGCCGGCATTCCCGTGATCTGCGTCGGCAATTACCATGTCGGCGGCGCCGGCAAGACGCCGACGGTGCTGGCGTTGGCAAAATTGCTGCGCGAAATTGACGAGCGGCCGGTGGTGCTCAGCCGCGGCTATGGCGGCAGGCTCGGCGGCCCGGTCAAGGTCGATCGCGACAGCCACACGGCGGCCGATGTCGGCGACGAGCCGCTCATGATGGCGGCGAGCTTGCCGGTCGTGGTGTCGCGCGACCGCGCCGCAGGCCTGGCGCTGGCGCGCGCGCAGGATGCCAGCGTGATCCTGATGGATGATGGCTTCCAGAATCCGAGCGTGCTCAAGGACACCTGCCTGATCGTGATCGACGGCACGCGCGGCGTCGGCAATGGGCGCGTGATTCCGGCCGGACCGTTACGCGCGCCGCTGGCGCCGCAGCTGGAACGGACCGACGCGTTGATCGTGGTCGGCGAGGGGAGCGCGGCGCAAAGGATTGCGGCCGAGCTGGCGTCCCGCGGCAAGCCGGTGCTGTCGGCGCATCTGAAGCCGGACCAGGCTTCGCTGGCGGCGTTGAGCGGAACACGTGCGCTCGCCTTCGCCGGCATCGGCGATCCCGCGCGCTTCTTCAACACGTTGCGCTCAAGCGGCGTCGACGTCGTGCGCAGCAAGGCTTTCGCCGATCATCATGCCTTCACGAAGGAGGAGATCGATCAGCTCGTTGCCGACGCGCGTCGCGACGCGCTGACGCTGGTGACGACGGAAAAGGATCTCGCGCGGTTGCGTGGGCCGGACGGGATGCCGGCCTGGGCCCAGGCGATCGTGCCGTTCGCGGTGACGCTGCAATTCGATGATGGCGACGCGCTGCGGCGCCTGGTGGCCGATCAGCTGTTCAGGGCGCGGGACAGGAGCTTGCGCAAATGAATCCGGCGTCGAGCCTAGGCCTGCGGCTTGAGGACGCCGGGATGGTGGCGCTGCAGCACGGCAGTCGGGGTGGCGTAGGCTTCCTGCAGGTCGACGCTCCAGTACTTCAGCTCGTCGAGCGGAATCCGGACGTCGGTGATGGCACAACGCACAAAGGTGCCGGGCGAGATCACGCGGAAATCGCCGTCGAGATATTGCACCTGCGCTTCGCCATGGCCCGAGGGACCGAACTTGTTCAGCACGATTGAGCTCTCCGCCTTGCCTCCAACGAGGCCATCTGGATGTCGATGAAACCGTCTATCACAGATAGGGTGTCATGTCCGCCCGTTAAACCACCGACTTGTGATGATTTGGCGGCGGAGGCGCATGGTAGCCTTGCGGCCGTGGTCCGCTGTGTTTGCAGCGCCATAACGAGCCGGCCGGATCGGATGCGCCTCAAGTCAGTTTTCATGCTCCTCGTCATGCTTGCCGTGCCGGCCGCGGCCGCGGCGCCGCTCCCGGCCCCGCATCAGGTCGAGATCCCCGAAGGCAACGTCACGCTGCACGCGCAGCTCTACCGGCCCGATGGCGACGGCCCGTTCCCGACTGTGATCGCGCTGCATGGCTGCGGCGGTCTCGCCGGCCGTTCCGAGCCGGTCCTGCCGCGCTATCGCGACTGGGCCGAGCAATTGCTGACGACCGGCCATGCGGTGCTGCTGCCGGACAGCTACAGTTCGCGCGAGCTCGGTCCGCAGTGCCGCATCAGGGAGCATCAGGTGCAGACCCGCCGCGCGCGGGTCGCCGACATCAACGCGGCGCGGCAGTGGCTGGTGCAGCAGAAATGGGTGGCGAAGCGCCGCATCAGCCTGATCGGCTGGGGCAACGGCGCCGCCGCTTTGCTGTGGGCGGTGCGGCCGCAGATGTGGTCGCGCAACGTCGAGCCGGATTTTCGCTCGGCGGTCGCGTTCTATCCGGATTGCCGCGCCTCGTTCGGCCTCGGCTGGAGCGCGCGGGTGCCGACGCTGGTGCTGATCGGCGCGCGCGACGACGTGACATCGTCATCGGCCTGCCACCAGATGGTCGACGGCGCCCGCGGCCGCAGCGCGCTGGCGCGGATCGTGGTCTATCCCGAGGCCTATCACGACTTCGACCGGCCCAACCTGCCGCTGCACGCGGTCGCGGCCTCCGATGCCGAGATCGCCGAGCGCGGTCACATCGGCACCGATACCGGCGCGCGCAAGGATGCGCAAAAGCAAGTCGCCGAGTGGCTGTCGCGCTAAGACAGTTGTTGCCGGGCTAGAACAAGCTGCCCTGGTCCACCGGCTTGGTGACGCGCTTCGGCGCCGCCGGTTTCGCCTCACGCGGCTGAGGCTTCGGCTGGCTCTCGGGCGCCGCCGTTGCCGGAGGCTGATCGGCGTCAGCGGTGGCGGCGACGCGGCCATCGGCGAACTCGATCGAAAGGCCGGCGTTCGGTCCGACCGCCGCGGCGGAGTGCAGGGCGTGGCCGTGCGCGTCCCGCACCAGCGCGAAGCCGCGCGCCAGCACGCCGCGATAGGACAGCGCCGATAGCAGTTGTCCGCTATGGGCGACGCGCGCCTCGAGCCGCTGCATCGTCGTCACCAATGCGCGCCGGGCGCGCTCGGCGAGGCGATGGGTGCGCTCGAGATCGCGGGCGATGGCGTTGCGTTGGGCCTTGGCATTGGCGAGCTTCGAGGCCTTGAGCCGGATTTCGAGACCGCTGAAGCGCTCGCGGCGGCGATGCAGCAGCGCGCGCGCCGACAGCGTGATGCGCTCGCCGGATGCGGTGAGCCGCTGCCGCGCATGCGCGATCTGGCCGCGCAGCACTCCGATGGTGAGGCGCGAACTGCTGGCGGCAAAGCGGCGGAAATGCGCGTGCGTATTGGCCTTCAGCCCGCGCGGCAGACCCGCTGCGAGATGATCGAGCCGCTGCCGCGGGATCGCCAGCAGTTCGTGCGCCGCCGGCAGCGCCCGCGCCGCGGCGCGCAGCTCGGTGCGGCGGGCCTCCTGGGCGCGCTGCCAGCACACCATGGT